>JARIDB010000043.1 GCA_029257045.1 Clostridium sp. | reverse complement strand
TATATAAGTATCTGACTTTAACCCTATATGATAAGAGAATAAAGTGAATATAGCAATTATTAAACCTTCAAAGGATATTTCTTTTATAAAAGCTTTATCTAAAATTGAAGAACTTCTACCTCTTGGTTTTTCTTTAAGTAAGTCATCTTGTGGCTTTTCCATACCAATTGCAATAGCAGGTAAACTATCTGTTAAAAGATTAATAAATAGTAAATGTACTGCTTGGAAAGGCATAGCTAGTCCTAAAAACGAAGTATATAAAACTGATAATATACCAGAAGCATTACCTGATAATAAGAACTTTATGGAATTTTTAATATTTCTATAAATATTTCTACCATTTGAAACAGATTTAACTATTGTAGCAAAATTATCATCAGTTAATATAACAGATGCAGCATCTTTTGAAACTTCAGTACCTGTAATACCCATTGCAATACCTATATCTGCTTGTTTTAATGCAGGAGCATCATTAACTCCATCACCTGTCATAGCAACTATATGTTCTTTATCTTGCCATGCTTTAACTATTCTTATTTTATGTTCTGGAGAAACTCTAGCATAAACTGAAATGTGCTCTATGTTTTCTTTTAATTCTTCATCAGACATTTTATCAAGCTCAATACCTTCGATAGCTCTGTCTCCATCATTTAAAATACCAATTTGTTTTGCAATAGCTGAAGCAGTTATTTTATGGTCTCCAGTTATCATGACTGGTTTAATACCAGCAGTTCTACAATCTCTAACAGCAGCTGCTGATTCTTCTCTTGGTGGGTCAATCATTGAAATTAATCCAAGGAATGTATAATTATTTTCATCTTCTAAAGTTAAATCAACATTACTTTCAAGTTCTCTGTAAGCAAAGGCTAATACTCTAAGCCCACTTTCGGATAATTGTCTATTAGTATTAATTATATTTTGTTTATCTTCATAAGTTATTTCACGAACACCATCTGAAGTTTTAATAAGTTTCAGTTTATCTAATAAAACATCAAAAGCACCTTTAGTAAACATTATATATTTATTATCAAAGTTTTGAAGAGTGCTCATAAGTTTTCTATCAGAATCAAAAGGTAATTCAGATAATCTTGAGCAAATGTTTCTAACATTAATTTCTTCAAGTGATAGTTTATGAGCTAAGTTAACTAAAGCAACTTCAGTTGGGTCTCCAATTTCATTTCCATTTCTACATATTGAATCATTACATAAAATTGAACTATTAATTAAGTAGTTTTCAACAGGATTATTTAAATCTAAATCTTCACCATCAACTAATTTATTATCTACAAAAACTTTCTTTACTGTCATTTTATTTTGAGTTAAAGTACCAGTTTTATCTGAACATATAACAGATACTGAACCTAAACCTTCAACAGCTCTTAATTTTTTAACTATAGCATTTTCTTTTGCCATTTTCTGAGTTCCAAGAGCTAGTACTATTGTAACGATTGATCCTAAAGCTTCTGGAATAGCAGCAACAGCTAAAGCAACTGCAAACATAAGAGAATTTAAAGGTGTAATTCCTCTATATAAACTTAATCCAAATACTAAAACACATATTACCATAATTCCAATGGCTAATTTTTTACTAAATTCATCTAAGCTAACTTGTAATGGGGTTTGTTTTTCCTGAGTTTCTTCCATAAGATGAGCTATCTTACCAATTTCAGTATCCATTCCAGTGCTAGTGATAACAACTAAAGCTCTACCATAAGTAACTAAAGAACCAGAGAAAACCATGTTTTTTTGATCTCCTAAAGCTATTTCTTCATTTTCTATAGCTTCAATAAGTTTATTAACACTTTCAGATTCACCAGTTAAGGAACTTTCATTAATTTGAAGGGAGAAGTTTTCAATAATCCTACCATCGGCAGCAACCATATCTCCAGCTTCTAAAATCAAAATGTCTCCAGGAACGACTTCTTTTGAAGTAATTTCAATTTTTTCACCATCTCTATAAACCTTAGCATTAGGTGAAGATAAGGCCTTTAAACTATCTAAAGATTGCTCCGCCTTAAAATGCTGTACAGTTCCTAAAATTGAATTAAGAACAATAACTGCAATAATAACTATAGTACTTTCTGCATCTCCAGTTGCCATAGAAATTAAAGCAGCAATAATAAGTATAATTACAAGTAAATCTTTAAATTGTCCAAAGAAAACCTCCCATATAGTTTGCTTTTTCTTTTCTGTTAATTCATTGTAGCCGTATTTTTTTAGGTTTTCAGAAATTTGGTTATCTGTTAACCCAGATTTTGAAACGTTAAAATCTTTTAACACTTCTTCATAAGTTTTTGAAAAAAACTTTTTCATACTAATTCCTCCAAATCATAATAGTAATAAATTTTAGTTTTTGAATTAATTTAATGTATAAGAGCTAAAAAAAAGACTCTTAATACAATTTTCAATCAATTAAAAACTGTATTAAAAGTCTCGTAACCAAAATGGTATATAACACCAGGCTTTTTTATGGCCGCGAATGTTGATGTTATATTTTATACTACTCCCTTTTAAAAGAAATATTATTCTGTTGTTATATTAATAATATAGAAATCTTAAAAAAAAGTCAATAGTAATGATTAGAAAAAATTTCACAAAATGAAAAAAATGGCATAAGATATTATTAAAGTATTACATGGAGTTGAAATTTAGTGATATACGGGCTAATTTTAGCAGGCGGAAAAGGAACTAGACTTTATCCTTTATCTAGGTCAAGTAAACCCAAACAATTCTTAAAGGTTATTAATGAAAAAAGTTTTTTACAAAATACGGTGGATAGAATAACTCCTTTAATTAAAAAGGAAAATATTTATGTAGTCACAAATAAGGACTATGAAGGTAAAATAAAAGAAGAATTAGAAAATATAAATACAAATAATATATTTACAGAACCAGAGAATAAAGAAACTGCTTTATAGACAATATAGGTCCACTAAAATGTAGAAGTGAAATTTAATTGTTGGTGGATAGATTAGTTTACAAATTAAATAACAGATTAACATAAGAACTACCTAGTTAATAGGTAGTTTTTTCTATATAATAATGGTTAAGGTATATTTTAAAGTCGTTTGAGAGGGGATTGATAGTAGTGTTAAAGATAAAAGAAATATTTAAAGTTTTTTCTAAGAGAAATAAAATTGAAAAACCAATCGAAATAAATATAGGAGCAAGAAACAGAGTAATTATGTTATTACTTGATTTATTAAATAATAATACAAGAGATGGATGGAGTGGAAATAAGTTAAATAGGGAAGTTTTTTTTGATGAAATATTAAAAGTATTTATGATGAGATCAGGTAAATTTGATTTGATTGATATAAATAGGGGAATTGAGAATGGGGTTTTAACATTTTTATTAAATTGCCAAGGGGAAATGTTCCTAGATTTTATAGAAGGTTCTTTTAAAACTAATGAATTTAGAAGGCTTTGGATTGATAAAAAAAATGAGTTTGTGGAAAGTATTAATTATATATTTTTTCTTGAAGGAATTAAGTTTGAATTAACAAAATATAAAGAGTACTGGAGAGAAGAAGGAATTGGTAAAATATTAGAGTCAACTACATACCCTCAAATAATATGTAAAGAAGATATTTTTATCAATTCAGAAGTAATAGAGCCTACTATAGAATTATTAATGGGGGATAAATTTAAGAGTGCAAATAATGAGTTTTTAGAAGGATTAGATCACTATAAAAATAAAAGGTATAAAGAGTCGATTGCAAGTTGTTGTTGTGCTTTAGAGAGTGTAATGAAAATAATAAGTTCAATAAATAAATGGAGATACAATGACAATGCCACAGGATTACCACTAATAAAAAATATAATAGAGAAAAGTCAATCACCAAATTGGTATGAAGGAATTATAAGTCCAACTTTGACAATAAGAAATAAGTTAGGACCACATGGCAAAGGAATGAGCGAAATTAATTCAACTAAAACACAAGCACGGTTACAAATAAATTTAGTTGCATCTCAAATTATATTTCTTATTGAGGAATATGATAAAGGTAGGAAATATTAAGAACTAATAGCGTGTGAAATTTTAGGAGTAAGTATTTATACATTTTGTAGAAGTTTAAAGGAGGATTTTTAGAGGGGATATGATACAAGGGGAGATTAACTTTAAAGTAATAAAAAGAAATAGTAGAGGAAGAAGATATGCTATTTTAGTAAAAGAAAGTATTGATTTTGATGAAATAGAAAACATTATAAAAAATATTAATAAAATATGGGGGGGATATGAAACATATATAATACCATATTCAAATAATGGGATAGATGAAGTTTTTATAAAAATGTTAAAGGATTTTGATCCAGATTATATAATTAAGTGGAATGAAGACGATGAAATTGAACAGTGGATTATTGAGTTGATTGAAAATAATACAAATCCATTTAGGAATGGTGAAAGCGTGTTTTCAAGGAACTTTATAAATAAATATGATAAGGTTAGATATCCGCATGTAGGAATTGAGAAGATATGCACAAATAATTATGTTAATGATTTAGAAAGTATAAATTTCTTAAAGAATGATAGTTGTGATAAATTAATGTATTTAACATTATTATCGTTAATTGGTGATATAAACTTTGCAGATGAAAGTAAGAGTGTAAAAAGAGAGTTTGATAGTGAGTTATATTTTTCATGGATCTATGAATTATTAATTAATAAAGATAGATTAAATAATATTATTATGAAAAAAGTATTTCCATTTGATTTAACAATTGATGGATTAGAAAGTTGGCATTATAAAAATTATAAAAATAACTTTGAACGGCAAAATTG
>JARIDB010000070.1 GCA_029257045.1 Clostridium sp. | reverse complement strand
GAATTATGGATGGATTACAAGCAAACTTTATAGGTGAATGTACTGAAGTTGGAATGTATCTTGCAATGTCAAGACAAGCTGACAGAGAAGGATTCCCAGAAGTTGCAGAAGCATATAAGAGAATAGCATTTGAAGAAGCTGATCACGCTTCAAGATTTGCTGAGTTAATCGGAGAAGTTGTTGCACCTGATACTAAGGCTAATTTACAAGCTAGAGTTGATGCAGAACATGGCGCATGTCAAGGAAAGAAAGATTTAGCTACATTAGCTAAACAATTAAATCTAGATGCAATTCATGATACAGTTCATGAAATGTGTAAAGATGAAGCAAGACATGGTATGGCATTTAAAGGCTTATTAGACAGATATTTTGGTGATAAATAATATATTTAAATAAGATAGTTAAAGAGCTGTTACATAAAATATGTAACAGCTCCTTTTTTGTTTAATATAAGAAATAATAACTTAAAATAGTAGTTAATTATAATTGGTTATTAAGAAGGCGAGTAGAATAAGTTTATTTTAAATAAATCTATTCTACTGGTATAAGTTTTTAAAGTTTAAATTTTAAATTGAGATATTTCATTAGTTAATTTTTCTACACTTTCTGTAGAATTTTGTAAATCTAAAATGATGCTACTAGATCTTTCAGTTATATCTAATACTTTTTCTGCAATATTAGAAGTTCCTTCTGCACCTTCATTTGAAGCTTGAGCAACTTGTTCTATGATCTTCATAATATCCTGAAGTGATAGTAAGAGGTTTTCAGAGGTTGAATTAAAATCTAATACAAGATTTTCTACAAATTCTGCATCTTTACTATATTCACCAGCTACATCTAATATTGTATTATAATCATTTTGTACATCTTTTGATACAAAGGTTAATAGTTCATTGGAATTATAAGATAAATCAGATACTGAATCAGTTACCTTTCTAGTTATACCTTGTATTTCAACTACTGTATTCTTTGAATCTTCTGCAAGTTTTCTTATTTCAGATGCAACTACTGCAAATCCTCTACCGGCTTCTCCAGCTCTTGCAGCTTCAATTGCTGCATTTAATGCTAAAAGATTAGTTTGTTCTGATATTTGCATAATAGCTTCAGCTAACAAATTAATTTGTGTTACTACTTTAGAGTTTTCAATAGCTATTTCTAATTTATCTTTAGTTTGTAAAAATATTTCAATAGCTCTATCTTTTGATTTCGTAACATTTTTTTGGGTTTCTAGTGCTCTTTTATTTATTTTTTTAGCTTCTATAGAACCTTCTTTAGCTTTTTTTGCTATAGATTGAACGGATATTTCTATTTCATCTGCTGTTGCGTTCATTTCTTCGGTAGATGCAGCTGTTTCTTCCGTTCCTGCTGCCAATTCCTCTGTAGTTGCAGAGACATCTTCTATATCTTCATTTAATATTTGAACATTATTAGAAATTTTAAATACTACTTCATTAATATTTTTAGATTCATTATTTATATTACCAATTAAATGTTTTAATGAGTTTTGCATTTCATCCACGGCCTTTGCCATAGCTCCCATCTCATCTTTTTTCTTCTTCATATCTTCTGGAACACTTTTTGTAAAATCACCAGTAGATATAAGTTTTAGATGATCTAGAGTTACAGATAATGGTTTTGAAATACTTTTTATAATGATATATGTAAGACATATACAAATAAATAATGAACTTAGTAATATTCCAATAAGGATATTACTTGATAAGTTAAAATCTTTAGAATTTTGTTTATTTAATTCTTCCGATAATTTTACATTATAGACTGATATTTCATTTAAAGCTTTTTCAAATTCATCTTTATATGTTTCAAGAGAATTAAATTGATTAAATGCATCTGAACTTTTTCCTTCCATAGCTAATTCAATAGCTATATCTAAACCATTTGTAAATTTATCGAAGTTACTTTCAATAATAGGAATCCTGTCTATCTCATATTCATCATTCTCTATATTTAGATAGTTTGACCAGTTTTCATTAAATTTATCTCTTCTAGCTTTGATGTCATTTAATTGTTTATTTTGTTCATCTTTATTTTTAGTATTTATTATTATAGAATATATATCTGACTTTATGGCACTAGCTTGGTTTCTGTTATCATTTAGGTATTGAATACTTAATAATTGTTCATTATACATTTCTGTAAGCGCAATATTTGACATAGAAAGATAATGGTGACCAATCTGACTAACTATAATAATAATTAATAACATTGTGACTGAAAAGATGATAAGCTTGGATTTAACCTTTAAATTATTCATTCTAAAAACCTCTTTCATAAATGTTTTCTTTTGTTTATCAAGATGTTATACATTAACATCATTATTAAATTTATCGTTAAATTTTCTGTAATCTTTAGAGTTTATATAACAAGAAAACGTGGAAAATTGTGGTAACTGGTTAAACTTACTAATATGTTAGAGTTAGCAAGTAGAATTAACTCAAGTTAAAATGTTAATATATAAAAGGTAGTGAAGTATAAAATAAATTAAATATTTTTAATATATATAAAATAAAAGAAAATTTATATAATAAAGGATATACTTAAGTAAGTATATAAAATGGAGGTGATTATAATGAATGGGTCCATAGTTTTAATGATAGCTTATTTAATTAATATATTAATGGCAATTTCATTAATATTTATTGAAAGAAAGGATATAGAAAGCACCTGGGCATGGTTATTAGTTATGTTTCTATTTCCAGGCGTTGGATTCATGTTTTATTTAATATTAGGACAAAACTTAAGGAAAGAAAAGATATTTAATATAAAGAAAGTCAAAGATCAAAATATATCTAGAAAATTAATTAGAAATCATAAAAAAGAAAAAAGATTACAAAAGCTATCTGATGTTCACTTAGATTTTATTAGATTTAATTTTAATAATTCTGGCTCCTTATATACTTCAGGAAATGAAGTTAAAACATATATAGAAGGAAAAGAAAAGTTCATGGATTTAATAAAAGATATAAGAGAGGCAGAGAAGTTTATTCACATACAATACTATATATTTAGATCAGATAAATTAGGGAACTTAATTATAAATGAACTTAAGAAAAAAGTAGATGAAGGGGTCGAAGTTAGGTTATTAGTAGATGGAATGGGTTCTAGGGATATAAGAAAGAAATACATAGAGAGTTTAGGAATAAAGGTTTCTATATTCTTCCCAAGGAAGATTCCTTTAGTAAGTATTAGAATAAATTATAGAAATCATAGGAAGATAGTAGTTATAGATGGGAAGATATCTTATGTTGGAGGATTTAACGTAGGTGATGAATATATAAATAAGGGAAAGCAATTTGATTATTGGAGAGATACTCATATTAGAATAAAAGGTGATGCTGTAAATGAATTAAGTAAAAGATTTATATTAGATTGGGATTATGCTTCAGAAGGTGAGATTAAAGATATAGTGAAGTACTTTCCAATCCATACAAGTGAAGGAAACATATCTATGCAAATAATAGCATCAGGACCAGATAGTAAAGAGGAGTATATAAAGGATGCTTATATGAAAATGATAAGTAGTGCAAAGAAAAATGTTTATATACAAACTCCATACTTAGTACCAGATAAATCTATAAATGAAGTTTTGAAAATGGCAGCATTATCTGGAGTAGATGTTAGGATAATGGTTCCAGGAGAACCGGATCATCTTTTTATGGACTGGATACTGAGTGCTAATATGGGAGAGTTATTAAAGGCTGGAGTAAAGATATATCGTTATGAAAAAGGGTTTATTCATGCTAAAACTATAGTAATAGATGGAAGTATAGCTACAGTAGGAACAGCTAATTTAGATATAAGAAGCTTTAGACTTAACTTTGAAATTAATGCCTTTATATATGATGAAGGGTTTTCCAGAAATATGGAAGAGATATTTAAAAAAGACATTTTAGATTGTAGAATCACAAATATAAATGAATATCAAAATAGAAGTAAATCAATAAGGATTAAAGAAAGCCTAGTAAGACTTATTTCACCACTATTATAGAATACTTTTATTTTATATTTTTATTATGTAAAATGGTACTAGGATAATAAAGTTTATTGTTAGGGGTGTTATTTTGAAACTTTCAGTAGAACTAAAAGATATAAAATATTATATAAATATAGAAAATGGATTATTAAATAAAATAGCAGAAGAGATAAAAGATTTATTTAAAGGAAATAAGATATTTATAATAACAGATGAAAATGTTGATAAATATTATGGCGATATAGTAGAAAAATCCCTAATAGAATGCAATTATGAAACTAAAAAGTTAGTTTTAAGATCAGGAGAGGATAGTAAATCTTTTGAGAATTTACCTGGAATTTATAAAGAACTTTTAAAATTTAAATTTACAAGAAGTGATTTAATAATTACTTTAGGTGGAGGTGTTATAGGAGATCTAGGTGGGTTTGTAGCTTCAACTTATCTAAGGGGAGTACCTTTTGTGCAATGCCCAACAACCCTATTAGCTCAGGTGGATAGTAGTGTAGGAGGGAAAGTTGGAATTGATTTAGAAGAAGGAAAGAATCTTGTGGGAAGTTTTTATCATCCAAAGAAAGTAATAATAGATCCATTAGTTTTAAATACTTTAAGCGATAGAATTTTTAATGATGGTATGGCAGAGGTTATAAAATACGGTTGTATTAAGGATAGAGAATTTTTCTATAAATTACAGGGATATAAGGATAGGAAAGAAGTTATTAACAATATAGATTATATTATCCACAAGTGTTGCAAAATTAAGACTGATATTGTGGAGAAAGATGAGAAGGATTTTGGAGAGAGAATGTTGCTTAATTTTGGTCATACAATAGGGCATGGGTTAGAACAATATTATAAGTATAAAAAATATACTCATGGAGAAGCAGTGGCTATTGGAATGTATCAAATTAGTCTTCTTGGAGAAAAGTTGAATTTAACAAAAGAGGGAGTAAGTAAAGAAATAAAAAGTATTCTTATAAAATATGATTTACCATATGATATTGAGGTTAAAATAGAAGATATAATAGGTAGCATAGAATTAGATAAGAAAAACTTAGGAGAAAGCTTATTCCTAATTTTAATTAAAGAAATAGGAGAAAGTTTTATTTATAAAACAAAAACAAAAATATTCAAATTGTAGGGGGTAGTTTATGGCAGTATTAAAATTAAAAAATAATAAACTTAAAGGAAATATAAAGGTCCCTCCCTCAAAAAGTTTATCTCATAGAGCTATAATTTGTGCAGCTTTAGGAGGAGGAAAATCTATTATAGAAAATGTGGATTTTTCTGAAGATATAATTGCAACTATAGAAGCTATGGAAACCTTAGGAGCAAAAATAATTAAAAAAGAAAATAATATAATTAATGTATGGGGAATGTTTAATGAAGAATCAAAAAGAAAACTTGTAAGAGATATTGACTGTAATGAGTCGGGATCTACTTTAAGATTTGTTATTCCAATTTCTTTATTATTTAATGGAATAACAAAGTTTATTGGAAAGGGAAACCTAGGAAGTAGACCTTTAGATACTTACTTTGAAATTTTTGAGGAACAAGGAATTAAATATAATAATATTGAAGATGGATTAAATATGATAGTTAAAGGAAACATAAAGCCTGGTGAATTTAATATTAAAGGAAATATTAGCTCGCAATTTGTTTCAGGGCTTTTATTTACTCTACCTTTACTAGACGGAGATTCAAAAATTAATATAACTACAAAAATGGAATCTAAGTCTTATATTGATTTAACTATAGATTGTATGAAGGACTTTGGAGTTTATATTGAAAATAAAGATTATAAGGAATTTATTATAAAAGGAAACCAAAAGTATGAAAGTAGAAATTATAAGTTAGAAGGAGATTATTCCCAGGCAGCTTTTTATTTAGTTGCTAATGTTTTAGGTTCAGAAGTTGGAATAGAAGATCTAAATCTTGAATCTCTTCAAGGCGATAAAGCTATTATAGGAATTCTTGAAAGAATGGGGGCAGAGTTTTATAAAGAGGAAAATATAATAAAAACAAGGCCTATAAAAGAATTAAAAGGAACAATAATAGATGCTTCTAATTGTCCTGATATTATTCCTATTTTAGCTTTAGCAGCAGCTTTAGCTAATGGAAAAACTGAAATAATAAATGCAGGAAGACTTAGAATTAAAGAATGTGACAGATTAAAGGCTGTATATTCTGAACTTGAAAAGTTAGGAGCAAAGATTGAAGAAAAGGAAAACGGCTTATTAATAGAAGGGGTATCAGAGCTAAAAGGTGGTGTTGATTGCTGGAGCTTTAAAGACCATAGGATTGCTATGACAATTGCTATAGCTTCAACAAGATGCATAAAAGAGATTAGCCTAATAGATTA
Source organism: Clostridium sp. (assembly GCA_029257045.1). GTDB lineage: Bacteria > Bacillota > Clostridia > Clostridiales > Clostridiaceae > Clostridium. The sequence goes on along the minus strand of JARIDB010000070.1, from coordinate 37,452 downwards.
TGATGTTGTATCTAAATCTTACCCTAACTTCTTTGAGGATTTTAAAAGGTTAGGAGGAGGAATTAATGGGATCAATATGGGGGAATAATTTTAAAATTTCAATCTTTGGAGAATCCCATGGAAAAGCTATTGGAATTAATATTGATGGTATAGACCCTGGCTTTGAAATAAATATGGATAAAGTTTTATTTGAAATGGATAGAAGAGCCCCAGGGAAAAATAAATTATCTACGGCAAGAAAAGAAAAGGATATGCCAGAAATATTAAGTGGATTCTTTGAAGGGAAAGCAACAGGTACTCCCCTTTGTGCAATTATAAGAAATGAAGATACAAGGTCAAAGGATTATAGCCTTCTTAAGAGCTATATGAGACCTGGACATGGGGATTATAGTGGAAGCATAAAGTACCTAGGCTTTAATGATTATAGAGGAGGAGGTCACTTCTCTGGAAGGTTAACAGCGCCTTTAGTTTTTGCAGGATCAATAGCAAAGCAAATTCTTGAAGAGAAAGGAATTATAATAGCCTCTCATATATCATCTATAAAAGAGATTAAAGATGAAGATTTTAATTCTTTAGAAATAGATGAAGCTTATTTATCTTCCTTAAAAAATGAAGAAATCCCATTAAATAATAAAGATATTGAAGATAAGATAAGACATAAGATCTTACAATCAAAATATGAAGGAGACTCTATTGGCGGAATTATAGAATGTATTGTTACAGGAATAAGAGCAGGAATTGGAGATCCATTTTTTGATTCGGTAGAATCTACATTGTCACATTTGATTTTTTCAGTACCAGCAGTTAAGGGAATAGAATTTGGACTTGGCTTTGATATTACAGAACTTTATGGATCAGAATGTAAGGATGAGTATTATTATGAAGATGACAAAGTTAAAACAAGAAGTAATAATAATGGTGGAATATTAGGTGGCATTACTAATGGAATGCCAATTACTTTTAAGGTAGCTATTAAACCAACAGCTTCAATAATAAAAGAACAAAACACTATAGATATTTTAAAAAAGGAAAACGTGACATTTAGAGTCGAAGGAAGGCATGACCCTTGCATAGTACCAAGGGCTATACCTGTAATTGAAGCAGTAACAGCTATTGGAATACTAGACTTATTAAAAGGGAGTAAATACTATGAATAACTTGGAACAGTATAGAAAAGAAATTGACTTAATAGATAAAGAGCTAATAACCTTATTTGAAAGAAGAATGGATGTAGTCAAAAAAGTGGGAAATTACAAAAAAGAAAATAACCTAGAGATTTTAAATAGTAAAAGAGAAGAAGAGATTATTGAAAAGAATATTAATAACTTAGTAAATAAAGATTATAAAGATATTGGAAGAGAATTTTTTGAAAATATCATGAAGCTAAGTAGAGAGCTTCAAGAAAATTTAATTAAATAAGTTTTATAAAAATGTAGAAATTTAATATAAAAGGATATATAATTAAATTATAAGTATTGGAAATATTCAGATAATGATAAATTATCTGAATATATTTTTAGGGGAAAATACAAACGTTTTCAATACGCACTAAGGAGGTATAAGACTATGGTTGGATTTGATATTAGAGAAGTGAAGGTAGATGACTATTTAGATATTAGTAAGATAAATTCAAAAATTAAAGAAGGAACTATTAAATTAGTTAAAGAGGATAATAATCATTTGATGATAGTTGGACAACTTAATGATGAGGTTGTTGGTTATCTAAAAGGACGAATAGACTTTGAAAAGAAGATTATGTTTATAGAAGGTTTTTCTGTAGATGAAAAATACAAGGGTCTTGGAATTGGATATCAATTACTACTAGAAACAGAAAAAGAATTAAATAATAAAAGTATAGAGAGCTTAATTCATTTAAATAAAGATTATGATGAAGATGAAATAAAATTCTTCGATAGACAAGGTTTTGTCTTAGGAAAAGGTTTAAATTATGAAAAGGTATCAATTTTGCAATAATTTTAAATTAGAGTAAAAAGAATTAATTATAGAAAAGATTATTTAAAATATATAAGAAATATATGAAAAGTGGTAGAAAATAATTAAATTCTATCACTTTTTTCTAATTCTAATTAATAGATTATTAATTAGAATTAGAATGATAATAATAAAGAATGTGGATTATTAATTAAAAGATATATATAATAGACATATTATTTACAAAAATTAAGGAGTGACTTTAATTGGAATCTTATGGTCTGTTGGGGAGAAAACTTTCTCATAGTTTATCTCCAGAAATTCATAATAAAATATTTGAATTGATTAAAAACAATTCATCATATAAACTTTTTGAAATTGAAGAAGATAATTTAGAAATGTTTATAGAGGAATTAAGGTCTATAAAAATTAAAGGAATTAATGTAACTATTCCTTATAAAGAAAAGGTAATTAAATATTTAGATGAAATATCTGAAGAAGGAAAAAAAATAGGAGCTATAAATACTATATATCTAAAAGAAGATAAACTTATTGGATATAATACAGATTATTATGGGTTTGGGATTATGCTAGAATATAATAATATTCAGATTAAAAATAAAAGAGTTATGGTTTTAGGTAATGGTGGAGCTACAAAGGCTATAGTTCATTATTTATTAGATGAAGGTGTAAAACAAGTTTATATTATAAGTAGAAATTCTAAGGTTGATAATTACAAATTAGATAAGGTAGAGATTATAGGTTATGAGGATATTAAAAATATAAAAGGTGATATTTTAATAAATTCAACGCCTGTTGGAATGTATCCTAATATGGGAATTTGTCCTGTAGATAAAAAAGTAATCAATAATTTTGAAATCTTGGTAGATATTATTTATAATCCGGAAGAAACAGAGTTTTTAAAAATAGGAAAAACTTTAAATAAGAAAATAATAGGGGGATTATATATGCTTGTAGCTCAGGCTATAAAGGCAGAAGAAATATGGAATAATATAAAAATAGAAAAAGAAGTAATTAAAGAAATATATGAAGAAATTAATTCTAAGTTTTAAAATGGTTTAGTAAATATTAAATTCAAATTTAACTGAAATATTTCTTTAATTATTAATTTATTAAAGGAGTAACTATGAATAAAGATATAATACTTTTAATAGGAATGCCAGGTTGTGGTAAAAGTACTATAGGAGAACTTTTAGCAAAAGAGATAAATTATGATTTTTGTGATATGGATAAATATATAGAGGCAAGAGAAGGTAAAAGTATAAAGGATATTTTCATTTTAGGCGAAGATATATTTAGGGATATAGAAAGTGAAGCTTGCATGGAACTTAATAATAGGAAGAGAACTGTTATAGCAAGTGGTGGAGGAATAGTTAAAAGAAAAGAAAATATAGAAGCTTTTAAAGGAAAGGCCATTATAATTTATATTGATAGACCTATAGAAAACATAAATAAGGATATTAATATTACTAATAGACCGTTACTTAAAGATGGAAAAGAAAAACTTTATAATATATATAAGGAAAGAAGTCATTTATATAACAATTTTTGTAACTATAAGGTTATTAATTATAAATCTATTAATAATGTATTAGATGAAATAATTAATACTATCGCTTAAAGGATGATTAAGATGTAAAGATTATTACCATTAAACTTTAGTAAGCTTGTTTATTTGCCTACCAATGTTAAAATTCAATTATATAAATTAATGAGTTAACATTGGGTAGACATAATTATAAATGATATGAATACAATTATTAATTATAGAATTTCTAAAATTAATAAGTCTTTTTCCTTACTTAAATCGATAAAGTCTGTGTTATTAAGAAGAAGTGGTTTATCTATTTCATTAGTATTCATTTGAATTATCTTACATTTCATTTGATTACTAAGAAGTACATCTTGTCCTATATAGAAGTTAGATAAACCATTTAAAAACTTATTACAAATAAAAAAATCTAATCTTCCATTTATACTTTCTTCTTTTATTAATTTAAGAGCTTCAAAAGGTTTTCTTTTTTCTTTATAGATTCTATTTGAATTTATAGCATCAAAAACGTCAGCTATAGATAATATCTTTGCAAAATCAGATATTTGAGACCCTTTTAATCCAAGTGGATATCCAGAACCATCACACCTTTCATGATGCATTATAACTGCGTATAAAACATCTTTACTAATATAAGGTATATTTTTTATTTCATTGTAAGAAAGAGTGGGATGGGTTTTAATAACTTTAAATTCTTCCCTAGTTAAAGGTGTCTTTTTATTTAATATGTTTTGATCTATTTTACTTTTTCCAAAGTCATGAAGCATAGAAGCAAATATTAACTTATTTAAATCTTTTGAATTGTAGTCACACCATTGACCTATTAGATAGCTTAAGGCAGCAACATTAACTGAGTGTTTATAAATAGGATCTTCTTCACTACCTTTAAGAATTATATTTTTAAGTATAGAGGTATTTGATTTTACAACGTTTTCAAGTTTTTTAGAAAATTCACTTATTTCATTAATCTTTTCTAAGTTTAAATTTGAATTATTTAGAAAAATATTTTCCATATCTTTAGAAATAGTATTAAAAGCTTTATCAATAGCCTTTAATGATTCAATTTCCTTTATATTTTCATCTTCAGGGACATATATGGAAACCTTTTCATAAATATAACTATTATTTAATTTATTTAACATAGATTCTGTAAGTATTATATTTTTTCCAATTAAGACAGAATCATTATGTACTATTTCATTTGAAATTACCATTCCAACTTCTAAATCAGAAATATTAACAAGTTTCCTTTTTAAATTCATATTGGTACCTCTCTTATTAAAACTATTATTTAATATATATTATATAATAGTTTTAAATATAAAGTAATAGCATTTGTTTAAATTAACTAAAATAAACATTAAATTCCTAATGAGATAATTTGAAAAACTTAATGTAGGTGATAATTAATAAGTTTTAAATATATAAAATGCTTTTAAAATAGATAAAATAGTTTTAAAATAGATAAAAGTAGATTTTGAATAAATTAATTATAAAGGATGGTGAAGGGTAAGAGAAGTCTTACTAAAATTATGAAAGAATTAGAAACAAGAATAATAGATATTGATGTAGAAGATATAAGAGAAAAGGTAAAGAAAGTAGGAGCAAGAAAGGTTAAAGAAGAAAATCAAATTAATAATATCTACGATTTTCAAGATGGAAGATTATTAAAAGAAAAGGGATATGCAAGAATCAGGATAACTGAGGATAAGATTAATAATAGAGAAGTAGTTTATATGACAACTAAAAAGATGCTTAGCCAAGAAACTTTTAAGGTAATGGAAGAAAATGAAACAATAGTTGACGATAAAGAAGCTGCTAAAAATATATTTTTATCTCTAGGATTAGAACTTAAAGAATCTATTAAAAAGTATAGGGAAAGCTATGAAATCAATGGATCTTTAGTGGAAATTGATATTAATGATAAAAGCTTTTGTCCTTTCCCTTATATAGAAATTGAAACCTACTCAGAAGAAGGATTAAAAGAAATATTAGATATACTTGGCTATAGTCTAAAAGATACAACTTCAAAAACAGTTTATGAACTTTTAGAAGAAAAAGGATTATCTAAGGGAAAAGGAAAAGGGTTATAAATTTTAATTAAAAAAGACTTTTGCAAATTTTGCAAAAGTCTCTTTTTTATATGAAATTAAGCTTTGTTCACTGAACCGAATAATTCCATCTTTTCTTTAACTGTAGCTTTGATTGCTTCAAAACCAGGAGCTAAGATTTTTCTAGGATCAAATCCTTTTGTAGTTAAATCTTTTCCTTCTTCAATGTATTTTCTTGTTGCTGATTGGAATGATAATTGACATTCAGTATTAACATTGATTTTTGAAACTCCAAGATCAATAGCTTTCTTAATCATTTCTTCAGGGATTCCAGTACCACCGTGTAATACTAATGGCATATCTCCAGTTAATTTGCTTATTGCTTCTAGAGCTTCAAAGCTTAAACCCTTCCAGTTTGCTGGGTATTTTCCATGTATGTTACCAATACCTGCAGCTAACATAGTAACTCCTAAGTCAGCAATTGCTTTACATTCATTTGCATCAGCAATTTCACCAGCACCTATAACTCCATCTTCTTCTCCACCGATTGAACCAACTTCTGCTTCTAAGGAAAGTCCTTTTTCAGTAGTTAATTTAACCATTTCTCTTGTTTTTGCTATATTTTCATCTATCGCATAGTGTGAACCATCAAACATTATTGATGAGAATCCTGCATCCATAGCTTTAAAAGCGCCTTCATAGCTACCGTGATCTAAGTGAATAGCTACTGGTACAGTAATATTTAATTCTTCTAACATTCCATTAACCATTCCAATAACAGTTTTAAATCCACACATATATTTAGCAGCTCCTTCTGAAACTCCTAATATAACTGGTGAATTATTTTCTTGAGCAGTTAATAAAATGGCTTTTGTCCACTCTAGATTATTAATATTGAATTGACCTACTGCGTAGTGTCCTGATTTTGCCTTGGTTAACATTTCTTTTGCTGAAACTAACATAGTAAAAACCTCCAAAATTTTAAATTTTGTTACAATTAAACTATAATACTATAAATTTTATATAGAGATTTAGCTAAATTGTATAAGAAAGTAATAATAACATTTACATATATATTATTATCCTTTCATAACTTATTATAACCCAAATTTGATTTAATTCAAACAAAAAGTTGAGAATTTAACTCAATTGTATAAATATTAGGTTTAATTAGTATATATAGGGAAAACTAGGATATCATAAAACCTTTATTAAGATTGGATTATATTTATAATTTTTGATATGATTTATTAAGATTAATATGTAGGTGGTGTAATTATGGAATATATTAATGATATAAATATTCAAGAAGCAATTATTCATATATTAGATTCAAATGGTGGAGAGCCAGTTTTAAATGAATATTGTTTAGATTTAAACGAAGATATATACAAATTTATATATAGACATATAGAAAAGTGTTTTAAGGATGAAGAACTTAAATATGCAAAATTTAATCTTGAAAGAAATATTGTAAAAGAAGTTGTTCAAGATTATTTAAATGGAATAGATTCTGATTTTATAAACTTGTCAAAAGAACTTGCAAAACAACTATTTATCATAATGAAAGGAAATACTAATATTCCTTCTTGTGATTTAGTAGTTGTATCTTTACTAACAGATAAGGGTCCCATGATTGGACTTTTAAAGATGGATTATGTGAAAAACTTTACTCATCAAATAGATTTTATTAAAAATAAAATAGGAATAGATATAATTCCACAAACAGCAGGGTTACCAGCTAGTAGCCAAAGAATTCAAAAGGCAGCCTTTATAAAACCTATAAGAGAAGATGAAAGATATAATCTTATGGTTATAGATAAACAAAGAAAAAGCAAAGATGAAGAGGAATATGGTGCAAATTATTTTATAAGTAACTTCTTAGGATGCAATATTATAACTAACGAAAGAGATATGACAAAAGCCTTTTTAAAAGCTACAGAAAGCTGGACTAGAAACAACTTAGGAGAAGATGCAGTTAAGGCGGAAAAACTTAGATCTACAGTTAAAGGAAAGCTTAAAGAAGAAGAAAATATAAATATAGAAGATTTGGCTAAAGAAATTTTTAAAGAAGAACCAGCTATCAAAGAAGACTTTACAAACTTTGTTAAAAATCAAGGAGTAAGGGAAGATGTAGAAATTGATAAGCAATGGGTAGAAAAAAAGCTTAAAAGAAAAAGACTTAAAATTGATAAGGATATAGATTTATACATAAATGAAGAAGCCTATGATGATAATACAAGATTTGAAATTCAAAGAAATGGTGATGGAAGTATAAATATGATAATTAAACATGTTAGGAATTACATTGAGAAATAATTTAACACTTAGTATGTTGTTCCTTACTTGAATTGCCCTTTATACAACAATACCATTTCAAAGTACAATTAATGTCTTAGTAAGATATGATATAGGACATTTTTCATATATAATAGTTCCAATATATATGGTAGCAATAAGTTTATTTAGCTATATAACACTTAATTTTAAAGTTAAAGATTAAATTAAGTGTTATAAATAATGCATTTAAATTTAATATTAAAATATACATTTAATTATATTATCAATTTAAATTAGAAAATGTTTTTAATATTTACTTTTTGTAATTCTTTTAAGTCAGTTACAGAGTATTTTATTACATGAAGAGAAGCTAAAGCTTCGGATATATCTCTTTCCTCAATATAAATGCAAAGTTTTAAGCATTCGTTAATTATTAAATCATAATCTGTATGATTTAAATAGATATTTGCAATTCCATCATTATCATCCATATAGAATAATAAGCTTTCGGATTTATCATAGGCTAAATCATAGTCTTTATTTGAAATAATTTCTTCTATTTCGTCAGTACTTTCTTTAGCATGAATACATATATCTAAAAACTTTGTATTTAAATAAATAACACCTACTAATAGAACGATAAAAAGAAAAATTGATATAAGGCTATTACGCATGGGTTATACCTCCCTTTTATTATAAAGCTGATAAATAAACTTTCCTCTTGTATCTGTCATTGCAAAGACAACGTCTTCTATGGAATCTATATTATGTTTTGAAAGTTCATTTTTAATCCAATTTTCATCTTTATTGCTAGTTGTTAAGGAATTTTTATTAATTTCTCCATCTAAAACATAAATTTTAGGGAGAAGAGGACTTTTATTATTTTTTGGATTATCGGAGTTACTAGTGGTTAAGAAAGACATTTGTCCGTTATTTTCTAATATTCCATATTGGATTTCACTTAAATCAAAATATCCAGCAAGTCGAATTTCTTCCATAAGTTCATCTAAATTTATTTGTTGATGTTTTAAGTTTTCAAAAACAATCTTTCCTTTTGCTATAAGAATAGAAGGTTCCCCCTCTAATATCTTTCTTGCTTTTTGACTTTTAAGCTGAAGAATAGATAATAGGGTTTTTATAAATAATAAAGTTACTATTGGAATAATTCCAAGTACTAAAGGGAGCCTTGTATCTTGCATTGGTAGGGCAGCTAAATCTGAAATCATTATTGTAATAACAAATTCATAAGGCTGAAGCTCACCAACTTGCCTTTTTCCCATTAACCTAATAACTAAAATAACTAAGGAATATAAAAAAATTGTTCTTAGTAAAACTATAATCATGTTAAAACACCTCCAATTTAGTATTTATAAAAAGTTCCTTTAATATTCCTTAGGTTCTAAAAATTATAAAATATTGAGATAATTAATAGAATTTTAGACCTTTAAGTATATAATGTAAATAAATAACTTAAAATATTCAAATAAAGTGCAATAATAAAATAGGAGGTAGTTATGGGTTATTTTAAAATTAAATATATAAATAATATTTATGATGTAAAAGAAGGTACTACCTATAGGAATTTTATAAAAGAAAATCTAAATGTTGATATTGATGAAGTAGCATTATGTAGAATAAATAGTGAATATGAAGAACTTTTTAAGATTATTGATAAAGATGGAAATTTAGGACTAATTAAATTTAATTCTCAAATAGGTTATAAAATCTATACTAGAACATTACAATTTATATTTATAAAAGCAGCTTTAGATATATTTAAATCATCAACTATAACTATAGAACACAGTTTAAATGCTGGGGTATTTGGAGAAGTTCATAAAGATGAAGAATTAAATAAGGAAGATTTACTTAAGATAAAAAGAAGAATGATAGATTTAATAAAAGCAGATTTACCTATTAAAAAGATTAAGGTTAAGAGGGAAGAAGCTATTGAAATCTTTAGAAACTATGGAATGGAAGATAAAGTATCTTTATTAAATCATGTAGATTTTGAATATGTAAAATTGTATGAATTGGATGGAAGATATGATTATTTTTATGGGCAAATGGCTTATTCAACAGGGGTAATAAAAGCTTTTGATTTAATAAACTATGATCTAGGTTTTATTCTTCAATATCCTAAAAAAGATAATTTAAATGAGGTTATAGAATTTAAGGAAAATAGGAAGTTATCTCAGATATTTATAGAAACTGAAAGATGGCTAAATATAATAGGAATTGGGGAAGTAGGTTCTTTAAATAATAAAGTTGAAAATAATGAGTTAAGAGATTTAATTATGGTTTCTGAAGCTCTCCATGAAAAGAAAATAGCACAAATAGCAGATAAGATTTATGAAAGAAAGGACACAAAGGTTGTATTAGTTGCAGGACCAAGTTCCTCAGGAAAAACAACTTTTGCAAATCGTTTAGGAGTTCAGCTTAGGGTAAATGGTCTTAATCCAATTCCAATATCTCTAGATGATTATTTTATAGATAGAGATAAAACTCCAATAGATGAAAATGGAGAGGTTGATTTTGAAAGCATATATTCTTTAGATTTAGATCTGTTTAATAAAGATTTATCTAAATTATTATCTGGAGAAGAAGTTGAGATACCAAGATATAATTTTGTAAAAGGGATTAGGGAGTGTATTGGACACAAATTAAAGCTTCCCAGGAATGGAGTTTTAATAATTGAAGGAATTCATGGATTAAATCCTATTTTAACAAATTCTATAAAAGATAAAAATAAGTTTAAAATTTATATATCTGCTTTAACACAGTTAAATTTAGATAATCATAATAGAATATCTACAACGGATATAAGAAGGGTTAGAAGAATAGTTAGGGATTATTTATCAAGGAATAAGTGTGCAGAAGATACATTGAAGATGTGGCCATCTGTAAGACGTGGAGAAGAAAAAAATATATTTGTATTTCAAGAAGAAGCAGATGTTATGTTTAACTCAACCTTAGCTTATGAACTTTGTGTTCTAAAAAGATATGCTTTAGTTGAACTTGAAAAGATAAAGGAAGATAGTTCTGTTTATTTAGAAGCAAGTAGATTAAAGGATTTTCTTGGATTTTTTAAGGATGTAGATAAAGAATATGTACAAAATAATAGTATATTAAGAGAATTTATAGGGGGAAGTATTTTCTACAAATATTAAAACTAGTTAACAATTCACTTAATATGAGAATATAAATCAAGGAAAATAAAGTGGTACACTCTATTTTCCTTGATTTATATCAATATAAGTGAATTTTGAATCAATGTGACTTTTTATAATTAAAGATAATTTTATATAATTCATTATATAAGAAAAATGTAAACTTATTTCTTAATTTCTTCGCATACTAATTTTATAAAAACATTAATTTTATTTTCCTCAATTAGTCTCTCTAAGTCTTCTTTTGATAAGAATCCCAGTCTTTTCATGCTTAATAAACTGCTCCCGCCATCATTACCATGAAATAAATATACTTCATCTCCTATATCTATTTTTCTATTTCCACTAAAATAATAATTTGTTAATTTAGATATATCTTCTTCTATTTCTAAATTAGTATATGCACCACCAGACATTAGTTTAATTTTATTTTCTTGTATATTTATTGATAGATTAGTATCTTCTATTTTATCCTTTGTTGGTCCATATGCCATACCAAATATCATTTCTTCTTTTTCTTTCTCTTTATTTTTATAAATTTCATATACTATCTTTAGTTCATAGCTTTTATCTTTAGGTAAGTTTTTCAAATCATATTTAAATGCTCTGTTTCCAGTTAGTGATAATATTTCATTTTGTTCATCTGTAAATTCTTTAGATTTAATTGTAAAATATTTATTTTGGGTGCATCCACTAATAATTAAGGCACTCAAAATCGCAATTAATACCAATACTTTTTTCATCTTTTACCCCCAGTAATTTATATTTTTTAAGTTATATTATTTGCAAAAAAATTGTTTCTTATTAAATAAAATAAATAGTTTTAATATTAATTATTTCTTAGCTTAAAAGTTCTGTTTCATATTTAAATTTGCATTATCCTACAAATACGTAATTTAAGAAGATTATATAATTTTATTGTTTAACTTAATTGCAAGATAAAATATAAGAATCATATCTAAGCAAAGAACGATTGTTCCTCTGTCCATATTGTTACCCCTTAATATATATATGTTTATTGAATTTTACAATACATTAAATGAATATCCTAATTATAACATATTTTCTAGTTGAAGTAAGAGTTATACTTGAAAGCAAGGATTTTTAGAAATTAAAATTAATTAAATGATTTTACTAAAAAGAAGCTATATTTTATTTGTTAAAGTGATAATATAAGTTTAAAAAATATATGTTTATTTATAAGTAAAATATAGGTGAATTAATTAATAAAATATTTGGAAAAAGTAGTGGATATTATAGATTTCTATATATATAATTAATTTAACAAATTTAATATTTAAGGAGAAAAATTATGAGTGCAATGGGTGTTTTTGATATATTAGGACCTATAATGGTTGGGCCATCTTCTTCCCATACAGCAGGAGCTGCAAGGCTTGGAAAAGTTGCTAGGATTATTGCTGGTGGTGAGGTTCAGGAAGTTGATTTTCTATTACATGGATCCTTTGCTAAAACTTATAAAGGACATGGAACGGACAGGGCTTTAGTAGCTGGAATAATGGATATGAGCCCATCAGATGATAGGTTAAGGGATTCTATTGAATTGGCTAAGGAAAAGGGAATAAAGATAAATTTTGAAGAAGTTGATTTAGGAGATTATCATCCAAATACAGTGAAAATTATTATTTTACGTGTAGATGGTAAGAAGTGTGAAGTTGTAGGAAGTTCTATAGGTGGTGGGAATATTGAAATAATTGAAGTAAATGGGAATAGGGTTCAATTTACAGGAGCTTATCACACTATAATTACTTCTCATAAAGATATTCCAGGAGCTGTAGCGAAAGTTACTCATATTTTGTATAGTCATGGTATTAACATTGCCTTTATGAATCTTGAAAGGAAGCAGAAGGGTAAAAATGCTACTATGACCTTTGAAGTAGATAGTAAGGTTTCTAAGGAGTTAATAGAAATGATTAAAGCGATAGAAGGAATTGAAAAGGTTATCTTAATAAATAAAGCAGAGGAGGAATAAAACTTTGGATATTGCAAAATCAGGTGAAGAACTAATTAAAATCTGCAGGTCAGAAGGAATACCTTTAAGTGAATATGCAATTATTAGAGAAATGGAGGATAGTGATTTATCTAGAGATGAAATAATTTGCAGAATGAAAAGAATTCTAGAGGCTATGAAAAGTAGTTCTAAGGAAGCTAGAGATAGAGAAATATATTCTGTAAGTGGACTTATAGGTGGAGATGCCTATAAAATGCAACAGTATTTAAAAAAAGGAAATTCATTAACTGGAGATACTATGATTTTAGCTATGGCAATGGCTCTATCTTCTTCAGAAGTTAATGCTTCTATGGGGAAAATAGTTGCATGCCCTACAGCGGGTTCATGTGGAATATTACCAGCAGTTTTATTAACAGCTGGGGAAAAGCTACATAAGAATGATGAAGAATTAATACAAGGTTTATTTGCAGCAGCAGCTGTAGGATTAATAATTGGAAGAAATGCAACTTTTGCAGGGGCAGAAGGAGGTTGCCAAGCAGAATGTGGATCAGCTTCAGCTATGGCTTCGGCAGCAATAGTTGAGCTAATGGGAGGAACTCCTAAAATGTCTTTAGATGCAGGGGCCATAATATTCAAAAATGTTTTAGGACTTGTTTGTGATCCAGTAGCTGGTCTTGTAGAAATACCTTGTGCTAAGAGAAATTCTCAAGGAGCAGTTACTGCTTTATGCACAGCAGATTTAGTTATGGCTGGAGTAGAATCGAAAATACCATTTGATGATGCACTTAAAGCTATGTATAAGGTTGGAAGAGAATTACCAGCTTCATTAAGAGAAACAGCTCAAGGAGGAATTGCAATAACAAAAACGGGTCTAGCTCTTAAAAAGAAAGTTTTCGGAGATAATTAATTTTAGAGTAGTATTTATACTGAAGGAAATAATTTAGATAGCTGAATTATAAAAGTAGATAGATTTATTAGAAAACCTATCTACTTTTATAATATAAATATTAATTAAAATTTCTTAAATTGTTTGGTAATATATCCACCTTTAAACTTAGTAGGTTCATAAGAAACTATAAAAGCACTTTTCTCAAATGATTGAATTAATGAAATAACTTCATTTTCCCTAGCTCTATGAGAAACTATTTCAAGTTTATATCTTTTTTCTTTATTCATACCTTCACCTTCATAAACAGTAACGCCAAATTGCAACTCTCTAAGCTTTTTGACTAAATCTTCGTTATAACTTGTTAGATTCACGTGAATTGATCTATATCCAATTGCAAGTTTTTCTTCAAGCCTTCCACCTATATATATACCTATTCCATACCCTAAAATGTAAGCTCCAATATTAAAAAGATTTTTTAAATCAGAAAAGACAATTCCTAAGCTTACTATGTAAATTATAGCTTCTAAAAAAGCAAACATAGATGCCTGAATAGTTTTACCCTTAACAACAAAGGTAGTTCTTAAAGTTAAAAGTGGAACATATATTAATTGCAAAACAAATATACCTAATGCATTTATCAAATTAACACCTCCTATATTTTTATAATTGGATTATAAAGAAAATTGATTAATTTTTGTTATTTATATAATCCATATATTCATTTCCATAATCATGCATAGATTTTAAAACAGGTTTTATCATTTCACCCAATTTAGTAAGACCATATTCAACTTTAGGTGGGGCTGTTGAATAAACCTTTCTATATACTAAATTATCTTCTTCCAAATTTCTAAGCTGGGTGGTTAACATTTTTTGTGTAACATTTGGGAGTTTTCTTTTAAGATCACTAAATCTTAAAGGTTCATTAGATAAATACCAAAGTATTAGTATTTTCCATTTCCCAGACAATATTTTATTTACCAAGATCATAGGACAAACTTCTTTTCCATCTTCTAGGGCAGATAAGCAAGGCTCAGCATTTTCTTTATTTAAGTTTCCCATAAAAGTTCTCCTTATTTATTATACTTATTTTAAGGTAATGAGAATATTATTGAAATATAATATATTATTTAAAACATAAATTTAATTAATAAAATGAATGATAGTACCCTTTTATATACTATGTATAAAAAAGTGTGTACTTGTAATAATAAATGATATGGGTTATCATTTAAAATGAATTATAATAAAAGAGATTTTATTTAAAATAATAGTCTATCTATTATAGCAGAGTAAATAAAGATTATAAATGTTAAATTAATGGAGGTTACAAAATGAATAAAGTATTATACATAAAAGCAAATATTAAAGCAGAAGGACAATCAAGAACCTTTAAGGTTTCTGATAATTTTATAGAAGAATATAAAAGGTTAAATCCAGAAGATGAAATAATAACATTAGATTTATATAAAGAAAAAGTTGATTTTTTAAGACCAGAAGATTTAGGTGTTGTATTTGGGCCTAAGACTGATGAAAGTAAAAATGATCCAATTTTAAAATATGCTTATCAAATTGCAGAAGTTGATAAAATAGTTATTTCTACACCAATGTGGAACCTTGGAATACCAGCTATAGTTAAAGCTTATTTTGACTATGTAAGTGTTACGGGAATAACATTCAAATATACTGCAAATGGTCCAGTTGGAATAGTTAATGCTAAAAAAGCACTTATAGTTTCAAGTAGAGGTGGAGATTATACTAATTCACCAGCAGCAGCTTTTGAAATGGGAGAAAGATATTTAAGAACAATATTATCTTTCATTGGAATATCTGATATTAAGAGTGTTGCAGCAGAAAGTTTAGATGTTATTGGAATGGATATAGAAAAGGTAATTAATGATTCTATAATTGAAGCCAAAGAAATAGCTAAAGAATTCTAAAGATAATTAGATAATAAAATTTAAATTTAAATTTAAATAATCATTTTATAAAAGAAGTTATTTGTGAATATTAAAGATAAAAAAGCAAATAATACTTTTGTAAGGTGGTGATTTTTGATGAACAAAAATTCAAGTATCGGATGTACAGTAAAACAATGTAGGTATCACGCAATGAGTGAAAACTATTGTAGTTTAAACTCTATACAAATAGGAACTCATGAACAAAACCCAACTAAAATAGAATGTACAGATTGTAATTCATTTGCATTAAAGTAATATTAATGCATTAAAGAGAGAAAGCTTAAATAAAATGATTCTTTAAATAAGAACATTTTAAAAGGCTTTCTCTTTTTAATTATAAAAAATAAAATATTGCATAAGATATTTTTATGAATAAGTAAAATAAATTTAAAGGAGGGGTGACGATGGATGAAATAGAAAAGGTTATTACAATAATGTCTAAGGTTAGTATTATAAGGTACATAATTTCACTTTTAGTAATTTTATTAGCGGCTCTAATAAATAAATGTTTAATAACAAAAATCTTTAGAATGATTTTTAAAATTACAAAAAAGACTAAAACCTTTGTAGATGATAGCTTAATTAAAGCTTTAGAAATACCTTCTAAGATGTATATATTTTTATATAGTATTTATCTTTCTTTAAAAATAATAAACTATGATAAATTAGCAGTAAATAAAATCTCATCAGAAAGGTTAATGAAAATATTTTTAGTAATAGTAATATGCTCTTTTCTTTATAATCTAACTTTAGATAATTCTTTTTTGTATAAAAAGATGGGAAAAAATAATAAGTGCAATACAGTTGCCTTTCCATTTTTGTCTATAATAATTAGAATAGTTATAATTTTAATTGGAGGAACTTGCATTGCTAGGGAATTTGGATTTAATGGTTTTATTGCAGGGCTTGGAATAAGTGGTGTAGCTTTTGCATTAATGGCTCAAGATACATTTTCAAATCTTTTTGGTGGAATGGTAATAGTTTTAGATAGGCCTTTTGAAATAGGAGATTGGATACAAACATCTAATATAGAAGGATTTGTTGAAGAAATTACATTTAGAAGTACTAAGGTAAGAACATTTTCAATGGCTATAGCTACAGTTCCAAATTCAAAACTTGCTAATGATAATATAATAAATTGGACTCAAAGAGATCTTAGAAGAATTCATTTTAAATTCACAATAAAACATGAAACTCCTATAGAAAATATAGAAAAAGTATTATTTAAAATTGAAGAATTATTAAAGAATAAAGAAATGGTTGATGATAAACTAATAATAGTAAGCTTTAATGAATTATCAACTTATGGATTTGGAATATTTATATATTTTTATACTAAGGAACTTAATTATGTTAGATATGAAAAACTAAAACAAGAAATAAACTTAGATATATTAAAAATTTTACGAGAAGAAGAAGTAGAATTAATGTTTTTAGTTTTTAATATGAGAAATAGTAACGAAAAAAGAGAAATAAATTTTGAGTCTGAATGTAATGAATTAGAGTCTATAAAAAATATAACAGAAGAAGAAAGAGGAAAATAGATATAAATATCTATTTTTTTCGATTTTAGTGATATAATTTAATTTTGTAAAAAGAGTGGATATATATAAGCTTGTTTATGACCTCGCTACGCTCCAAGTCAACACAAACTTATATATGTCCACTTGAAGTAATGCAGCATCTACCTCTCTACTGACCGTAGATGGGCTTTCACACTAAGTTCAGTCTTCGCTATGCTTAGCTTTACTAAGTGTTCAATGCCAAGGATGAAAATTATAATAATTTATCTGAAAGATGCGTTATTATAATTTTCTATAAAATAAAATAGTAAATTTAGAGGTGTTTTTATGGAAAAGGATACAAAAAAGTTAACACAATTATCATCAAGATGTGGCTGTGGAGGAAAATTTACTCCTGAAAGTTTAGCTAAGGTATTAGCACATATTGAAGTAAAGGAAGAAGAAAGAGATCCTAATTTAATAGTAGGATTTGATAAATCTGATGATGCTGGAGTTTATAAACTAAGTGAAGATTTAGCTTTAGTTCAAACAGTAGATTTTTTCACGCCTGTAGCAAATGATCCATATACCTTTGGACAAATTGCGGCAGCAAATGCTTTAAGTGATGTTTATGCTATGGGAGGAAAGCCTTTAACAGCTTTGAACTTAGCTTCATTTTCCGCAAATGTAGGTTCAGATATTTTAGCAGAAATATTAAAGGGTGGAGCAGATAAAATAAGAGAAGCTGGAGCAACAATAGCTGGAGGACATACTATAACAGATGAAGAAATAAAGTATGGAGTTTCGGTTACAGGTTTAGTTGATCCTAAAAAAGTTGTTACAAATTCAGGTGCGAAACCGGGAGATATCTTAATTTTAACAAAACCTTTAGGTGCAGGGGTTTTATCAACTGCCTTAAAGATAGAGTTTATAACAGATGAAGAATTTCAAGGAGAAGCAGCTAAAGTTATGGCAACACTAAATAAAATAGCTTCTGAAGAAATGCAAAAGGTTGGGGTTAATTCTTGTACAGATATTACTGGGTTTGGATTAATAGGACATACATATGAAATGGCAAGTGGTAGTGAGGTTGAAATTACAATAGATAGTAAGAAACTTCCTATGATGAATAAGGTTATGGATTTAATAAAAGAATACTGCCTTCCAAGTGGAGCCTATTCTAATGAAAAATATTTTGAGAGATGGGTTGATTTTGGAGGGAATATTTCAGAGCAAATTAGACTTGCTTTATTTGATCCACAAACTTCAGGTGGATTAATGATATCAGTTGAAGAAAGTAAGGCTAAAGAGTTACTAGATAATATAAATAAAAGAAGCGAGATAAAAGCTGAGATAATTGGAAAAGTTGAATCTAGAGGAACTAATAAAAATGTAATTACTATTATTTAAATAATTTGGAGTTTGAAATTTAAAATGAAGGTTAAAATTAATAGTAAATTACTAGAAGATTAAATTTAGAAATTATTATAATACTTTAATAATTAATTGTAAATCATAGATTATATAAAGGGGGTAATAGATCATGAAACTTAAAGATATTATAGGAATAAAGGAACATAATATAATATCAATAGTAGGAGCTGGTGGGAAAACTACTCTTATGTATTACATTGGAAAAGAGCTAAAAGAAGATGGAAAAGTTTTAATGTCAACTACTACTAAGATTTTACCTCCTAAAAAAGAAGAAGCTGATTTTTTTGTTATAGGAAAAGAAGAATATATTAATATAAAAAATCAAAATGATTTAGGTTCTTATGTTTATAGTTATGGAAAAAGTAAAGAAGGTAAGCTTTTAGGTGTAAGGGAAGATGAAATATCTTTAATAAAAAAGGATTTTAAATATATGATTTTAGAATCTGATGGATCAAAATGTAAAGCCTTAAAAGGATGGAATGATACAGAACCTGTAATTTATAAGGAAACAGATATAACTATAGGAGTTTTAAATATAAAAGTTTTAGAAAAGAAAATTAATGATGACTTAATACATAGGTTAGAAGAATTTAAAAAGTTAACAGAAGGTATTGAAGAATATAAAATAACAAATAGTCATTTAATTAGGATTATTTTTAATGAAAAGGGTTTATTTAAAAATTCTAAGGGAAAAAGGATATTATTTATAAATAAAGTTGAAAGTCCTAGGGATTATGAATTACTAAAGTACTTAATAGAAGATATAGAAGAAGAAAATAAGAAAAGTAAATTAGTAGATAAAATTATATATGGAAGCCTGAAAGAAGAAAATTTTAATTATGTAAAGTAAGGGTGTAACTTAACATAAATTAAGAGTAGGATTTATATTATCGTGATATTACATGATAATATAAAGAAATTGAGGGAGATAATATAATGTAAGGTTATGTTTAAGAGTTATAATAAAATCTACACTTTAAAATATAAGACTAATAATTATGAGGTGAATAACTATGGATATAAATAAGGATATTATTATAGTAAGGGGTGGAGGCGATATTGCCTCTGGATCAATACAAAAGTTGCATAGAAGTGGGTTTAAAGTTTTGGTTTTAGAAATAGATAAACCTACAGCAATAAGAAGAAATGTTGCTTTTAGTGATGCTGTTTATAATGGAGAGTCTGAAGTTGAAGGAATAAAAGCAGTACTTATAAATAACTTAAAAGAATTAGAGGAAGCTTTTAATAATAATTTAATTGCTGTGGCTATAGATCCCAAAGGTGATTATATAGAAAAATTGAAACCATTAGCTGTAGTAGATGGAATTTTAGCAAAGAAAAATTTAGGAACTAAGAAAACAATGGCTCCAATTACAGTAGCTTTAGGACCTGGTTTTGAAGCTGGGGTAGATGTGGATATAGTTATTGAAACTATGAGAGGACATAATTTAGGAAGACTAATTTTTGAAGGTTTTGCTATTGAAAATACAGGAATTCCAGGAGAAATAGCAGGATTTTCTAAAGAAAGAGTTGTTCATAGTCCGGTAGAAGGTATTATTAAAAATATAAAAACTATTGGGGATATTGTAAAAGCTGGTGAAGTTATAGCTGAAATTTCTGATAACCTTATATATGCACCTATAGATGGACTTCTTAGGGGAATTATAAAGAATGGATTTTCAGTTAATAAAGGTCTTAAAATAGCAGATATAGATCCAAGGCTTAAGGAAGTAGAAAATTATACAACTATTTCAGATAAGGCAAGAAATATAGGTGGAGGGGCTTTAGAAGCTGTTTTATTAATTAAGAATAAAAAAGGTTTATAAGATGAATATTTAAATTATTATTAAAGACTAGTTATAAGAAGTTTTAAGTAAAAGCATAGCCATTAAAATAAATTAAACTTAAATATATTAAAGAGATTTTTTATATTTCTGTAGAATATGGAGGGGTATTTATATGAAGATAGTAGATGTGAGAGAGGCAGTTGGACTAACTTTATGTCATGACATAACTAAGATAGTCCCAGGAGAGTTTAAAGGCAGGGCTTTTAAAAAGGGACATGTAATAGAAGAAAAAGATATAGAAGAACTTTTATCTATAGGTAAAGATCATATATATATATATGAAGATTTTGAGAACTTTGTTCATGAAGAGGATGCAGCATTATTTTTAACAGAATTAACAGCAGGACAAGGAACATCCTTTGATGAAGTTAAAGAAGGTAAAATAGAAATATTTGCAGATAGAGATGGATTACTTAAAATAGATGTAGAAACTTTAATAGAAGTTAATTCTATAGAAGAGATTGTTATATCCACTATAAAGAACAATACTGTAGTAAAAAAAGGAGATAAAATTGCAGCAGCAAAAGTTATTCCTCTTACTATAAAAAAAGAAAAGCTAGAAGAAGTAGAAAAATTAGTTAATGAAAAACTAATGAACGTAGTGCCTATAGAAGGTAAGACTATTGGAATTGTAACAACAGGTAGTGAAGTTTTTTATGGTAGAATAAAGGATTCTTCATTAACTGCAATTGAAAAAAAATTAAATAGATATAATTGTAATATTGTAGAGCAAAGAATATTACCAGATGATTTAGAAAAAATAAAAGAAGCAATAAATTACTTTATAAATAAAGATGTAGATGTTATTTTATGTACCGGAGGAATGTCCGTAGATGCTGATGATTTAACACCAATTGCAATAAAAGATATTGGAAGTGAAATAATATCTTATGGAACACCTATTTTTCCAGGAGCTATGTTTTTAGTTTCTTATAAAGAAGGCAAGCCTATTTTAGGGTTACCAGGTGGAGTTATTTTCTCAAAAACAACAACCTTTGATGTATTATTACCAAGAATACTTGCAGGAGAAAAACTAACTAAAAGAGATATAGCAAAATATAGCCATGGTGGTCTTAATATTGTAAAAGACTATGAATTTTAAATTTTTAATTAAGTGAAAGAAATAGATAAGAGGTGGAAATATTGAAAACAATAGATTGCAAAGGACTTCAATGCCCAATGCCAGTTATAAAAACAAAAAAGTATTTTGATATAGAAGATTCAAAAGAAGCTTTAGTAATAGTTGATAATGAAGTTGCAAAGGATAATATACTAAGACTTGCAAAAGGATTAAATTTGAAAAATACCTTTGTAGAAAAAGAAGGTATTTATAATATAAATCTATCAATTGGAGAAATAAATCTAGAGGAAAAGATAGAAGAAATAGAAGATAGTAAAAACAAATCATTAACTATATTAGTAGCATCTAATTTATTAGGTGAGGGTGATGATAAATTAGGAGAAGCCTTAATGAAGGTTTACATAAATACATTAGCTGAAACAGATTCATTGCCAGAAAACTTACTTTTTATTAATGGAGGAGTTAAACTAACTTGTGAAGGATCTGATGTTGTAGATAGCATAAAGACTATGAAAGACAAAGGTGTTAATATATTTAGCTGTGGAGCTTGTCTTGATTTTTATAATTTAAAAGAAGCATTACTAGTCGGAGAAATTGGTAATATGTATCAAATTGTAGAGATAATGAATAACAGTGGTAACACAATAAAACTTTAAGTAATTCATCTAGCTAAATTAAAAAACAGATTTGTATAGCAAATCTGTTTTTTTAATATACTAAACTCTGAAGGATGTTATACCTAACAAAGTAAATGTAATAGTTTTGTAATTGATAATAAAGGTTATAAATAGTATAATGATTATGTTAATTAAGTTACTATATTGTAACAGGGAAAAGTTAGGAGTATATTATGAAATATATTTTACCTGCCATACTGGGATTTTTAATTGTATATTTTGTGACGCCAGTATTGATTAAGTATTCATTTAAATTAAGTTTTACAGATAAGCCAACAAAAAGAAAAAAACATAGTAAGGAAATACCACTAAGTGGCGGTATAGCTATGTTTATAGGGTTTTTTATTATATATTTTATTTTTAATAAATACTCAAGTCAAGCAGAGAAATATTCTGTTTTTATTGGAGCTTTATTAATATTAGTCATAGGTCTTATAGATGATTATTTTAAAACTAAAGGTAAAGAATTTCCTATATATCCAAGACTTATAGTCCAATTACTAGCAGCTTTAGTTGTGTATAAGTCGGGGATAGTTTTTAGTGGGTTCACAAATCCATTTACTGGAATGTATATTCAGTTATCTACAGCACTTCAATTAATATTAACGATAACATGGATATTTGGAGTAACAACAGTTATTAATTGGTCTGATGGGATGGATGGACTAGCTGGAGGATTATCTTGTATATCTTCTATAACATTTCTAGGTGCTGCTATAATATTAAAGCAACCAGAATCAATTATGATGTCACTAATAATAGTTGGAGTAACTTTAGGATTTTTAACTTATAATAAATATCCAGCTAAAATATTTATGGGAGATTCAGGAGCAAATTTTTTAGGATTTATATTAAGTATAATAGCTTTAGATGGTGCCTTTAAACAGGCTACTTTAATGAGTATAGTTATACCAATACTTGCATTAGCAGTTCCAATATTTGATAATATATTTGTTATAATAAAGAGATTTAAAGAAGGCAAACCAGTATATCAAGCAGACAGGAGTCAAATTCACTATAGGTTAGAAGCTAAAGGCTTTACACCAAAGCAAGTAGTGATTTATATAAATTCATTAAGTCTAGCTTTTAGTATTATATCAATAATACTTTTATTGATTAAAAATTAACAACTATTAATTAAATATAATATAAATAGGACATTTAAAGCTTAGATAATCTAGGCTTTTTTTAATTTATAGAAAAATGTATAAGTTTTAACTTTTGAATATATAATTACATAATATCTTAATCTTTGTATAAACCATAGAAAAGAAAAAGAATTATTGAAAAATATTAATTAAAAATATAAAATATGGGAAAAATGTCTAATTTATTCAAAATATATACAAAAACTATGGAAAATAATATAAATTAATAGTATAATAACTCATAAGGTAAATAATAGTATTTATTTAGATATAAATGTATTATATTGAAGGGAACGTTATGTTAGAAACTATTATAATAGCATTAATAATCTGTAAAATTAAAGGATATAAAATTAAGGGACTTTTCAGAACGTGGGCAATATATCCTATATTAATATTAGAACTTGTATATTTATTTTTTCAAATTAATATTTTCATGGAAAATTATTTTATGATTCAATATGTTGGAATACTTAAAACAATTTACTTATGTTCATATTTACCTTTAATATTTGTTTATAATAAGTATATACAAGCAATTATAGGTTCAATATTTATAATGGTTGGAGGGTTTTTAAACGATATAGCAATTAAAGCTAATAATGGATTTATGCCAGTATTTCCTACACTATCGTACTTAACAGGTTATGGGAAAATAGATAGCTTTGATAAAGTAAACGATATACATATCTTAGGCAATAGCTCAACTAATTTAAAGTTTTTAACAGATATATTTGATATAGGCTATAGTGTCCTTAGTATAGGGGATATATTTATAAGGGGATATGTTTTTATAATAATATATAGTGTAGTAAAAGAAATTAATACAAAAGAAAAATAATTAATAAATAATCTGAAAATCAGATTATTTAGGAGGTAAATAAATGTTAGATTTAAAACCAATAGAATTTTTTTTAAGAGCAATACCAGAAGGGTTTTTATATATTTTAGGTATATATGTTTTTTCGAAAATTAAAATCGATAAAAAGAAATATATAAAAGGATCATTAATAACAGCAGTTGTAATTTATTGTATTAGATTCTTACCAATAGATTATGGTGTGCATACAATACTTTCAATTTTATTTATTATATTCTTATCAATATTTTATAATGGAATTGATCAAATAAATGTAATTAAAGGAACAATAATAACTTTTATTATCCAATTTTTATCAGAAGGAATTAATATGCTAGTTATTAGCATTATTCCTAATATAAATTTAAATAAACTTTTTAATAAACCTGAAATTAAGACCCTTTTAGGGTTACCATCATTGATAATAACTTTAATAGTATGTATTTTATTTTATAATAATTATAAAAAGAAAGATGAAATTAAAGATGTATAATATAAAAGAAGTATCAGAAAAAATAGCATGTAATTTAAAAATAAATCTTAACTTGGATGAAGACAAATATGAAGTAATTTCATATGGGCTTTATGCCTTTATTCATATGACATTATCTATAGTGTTTGTTATATTATTTGGAGCTATATTTGGAGTGGTTATAGAGTCTTTACTAATATCACTTACAGCAGCTATTTTAAGAAAATACTCTGGTGGAGCCCACGCGAGCAAAGAGCTAAGTTGCACAATTATTGGAGTTATAGTTTCTATAATACCAGCAATAGCTTTAGAAAATAGCAGTATTAACATAAAGAATACAATGTTAATTAGCTTTTTAGTATTTGTAGTGGCATCATACTTAATTTATAAATTGGCACCAGTAGATAGTCCAAATAAACCAATAAAATCAGAAAAGAAGATTAGAAGGTTAAAAAAGGGATCATTAATTACCTTAGGTATTTATATGATACTAGTTATTATAAATATTTTATTAAGTATTAAACTTCAGTCTACAAAATTACTAATATACAGTTTATGTATTTCCTTTGGAGTTTTGTGGCAAAGCTTTACCCTTACAAAATTAGGTCATATAGTACTTAATGGAATGGATTCTTTTTTTATAAAAGTTTTAGGTAATAAAGGGGTGAATTAAATGAAAAAATCAAACAGTAAAGTATTAATGGCGGTGGCAGCATTTGCTACAGTTATTGCTTCTACAATGGCAACATCAGCATGCTTTTGGCTTGCATACCAACCAGAGGAACCAAAATCTTTAAGAGATGAGTAGAATTTAAATAAAGATCGGGAAACCGGTCTTTATTTAAATATGAAAGTGGTGATTATAATGAGAAAAATTAAGAATATTAGAACAAAACAAATAAATGATATGGTTTCAATAGTAAAGTTATCTTCTTTAATGTTAACTAGTATTGTATTCTTACAAAACATATTTGGTTCAGAAAAGAATTATGAAAGTGCATTTGAAGCTCAAACTACTTTAGTTTTATTTTTTATTACTGGATTAGTTTTGCTATTAATATATTTTGTTTGGGCTTTTTCGTTAAAATATAAATTTGAAAAAGGAAATACTAAATTAAAGGAATGTATAGAAAGTTTAGCTTTTATTATTATATTTTTTATAGCAATTATGGATTCTGGTGAATATGCAAGTAAATATAAAGTTTTATTTTTATTTATAATAATTTCTGTGACAATTGAAGAAGGTCTTAAAGCAGGGGTTACAATAGCCTGTATAAGTTCGGTATTAATATTAATAGTTGATAAATTTACTGCTCCAGGAAGTTTACTAACTGATTACTTTCAAAGTGATTTAATACTTTCAGGAATTTTCATTTTAACATCTTGGACTTTAGGGTTTTATGTAAAAATAGAAGGAGAACATATAAAGGTTTTAGAAGATTTAGTAAATAATGATGGATTAACAGGATTATATAACCATAGGTATTTTCAAGAAGAATTAAAGGATAAAATTATATTAGCAGGGAAAACAAATGAACCTGTTTCTATGATTTTTTTTGATATAGATTATTTTAAACATTATAATGATCTATATGGACATCAAGAAGGAGATAAAGTTCTTAAGAGAATAGGAGTAATAGTAAAAGAA
This sequence comes from Clostridium sp., assembly GCA_029257045.1. GTDB lineage: Bacteria > Bacillota > Clostridia > Clostridiales > Clostridiaceae > Clostridium. Next base: position 10,959 of record JARIDB010000070.1, on the reverse strand, counting down.
GTGGTAAGAGAAAAAGATATAGCAGCCAGATATGGAGGCGAAGAATTTGCTGTAATAATGCCAAATACAGTTGAAGAAGAAGCTGTAAAAATTGCAGATACTTTAAGAAAGGCTATAGAAAAAGAAGAATTTTATGGAGAAGAAAATCAACCGAATGGTAGAATTACGGTCTCTATTGGAGTTTCTATTTATCCAGATAAGGCAAAAAATGAACTAGAGTTAATAAAAAGCTCTGATGATGCTTTATATAGAGCTAAGTTTTTTAATAAAAATAGAGTAGAAAGCTATATATCCGTATTAGAGGAATTGGAAAAAGAGATGGACGAAGCAGATAATGAATTAGTAACTTCTATAAAAGCATTAATAAGTGTTATTAATGCTAAGGATAGATATACATATGGACATTCAGAAAGAGTTGTATTATATAGTAAGCTTATAGCATGCAAATTAAATTTAAATAAAAGAGATAGAGATACTTTAGTTTATGCATCATATATTCATGATATTGGGAAGGTAAATGTACCTAAAGAAATACTAATAAAAAAGATGCCTTTAACTAATGAAGAATGGGAACTTTTAAAGCAACATTCAGTGGATGGAGCAGAAATGATTAAATCAGTAAAATCCTTACAGGATACTATCCCAATTGTATTAAGTCATCATGAAAGATATGATGGTAAAGGATATCCTTTTAAATTAAAAGGAGAAGAAATTCCATATTTAGCTAGGATCTTATGTGTTGTAGACAGTTTTGATGCTATGACTTCTAATAGACCTTATAATAAAAGAAAAACCTATGAGGAAGCAGTAATAGAACTTAAAAGATGTAGCGGAACACAATTTGACCCCTTTATAGTAGATAAATTTAGTGAAATTATAATAGAAAGTAACAATGAATTTGATAAGTTTTTACAAAATGGAGGGATATGAGACGATGAAAATAGGAATAATAGGATTAGGTAATATATGTGAGAAGGCTTATTTACCTTATATAACATCAAAAGAAGATATTGAATTAATATTTTGTACTAGGAATGAAGAGAAGTTAGAAAATATTAAAAGTAAGTATAGAATAAAGGAATCAGCAAATACTGTTGAGGAATTAATAAAAATGAATATAGATGGTGCTTTTGTTCATACATCAACAGAAAGTCATGTGGAAATTATAGAAAAGTTATTAGAAAATAATATAAATGTATATGTGGATAAACCTATAAGCTACTCATATAAAGAAAGTAAAAGGATGGTAGAACTTGCAAAAGAAAAAGGTGTAATACTGATGGTTGGATTTAATAGAAGATTTGCACCTATGTACTCAGCTATAAAAAAACAGGAAAAACCAACTACAATAAAAGTTGAAAAGAATAGAATGTATAGTCCGAAAAAATCTGAAGTTATAGTACTTGATGATTTTATTCATATTTTAGATACTGCAAGATTTCTAATAGGAGATAAGGTTGAAATATATAATATTAAAGCCTTAAAACAAGATAATTTAATTTATAACTTAGTGGTAACCTTAGGAAATGAGCACACAACAGGAGTTGTAATGATGAATAGGGATAGTGGAGGAAATGAAGAAGTATTAGAGTATATTTCCCCTGGAAATAAAATTATAGTAAAAGACCTTATCAACTCAACTTATTTAAATAATAATAAAAGAGAAGAAGTTAAGTTTAAAGATTGGGATTCTATTTTATATAGAAGAGGATTTGAACCTATAATAGATGAATTTATAGAATCAATTAAATTTGGAAGAGATAGTAAAGTTAATATAGATGATGCACTAGAAACACATAGATTATGTGATCAAATAATTAGTGAAATTAATTTAAAATGAGAATATAAAATTTGAGAAAATAAAGAGCTATGCTACGTTAGTTAATAGTTGTGCAAATAATTTCTAGGTTCGGAATAACTACTAGGCCAAGAGTTTTGGTTAAGAGTTGTTAATATAAAAATAGTGTGGAATATTTAATGGATTTCCACACTATTTTTATACCCTGATTTTAAAGTTTGAAGTTTTATTTTATGGTTATATTCTTGTTTAATAATTTTTTGTTGGTTTTTTCTTTTACTAATTGATATATAACACTAAAGACTGGAATTCCTATTATCATTCCAAGTAAGCCAAGGGTACTTCCTCCGACTAACATAGCAAGGATAACCCAAATAGCTGAAAGACCAACTGAGTTACCAACTACCTTAGGATAGATTATATTACCTTCAAATTGTTGTAGGCATAATATAAACACGATAAACCAAATTGCTTTTATAGGGCTTATTAAAAGGATTAAAAAAACAGATGGTATAGTTCCTATAAAAGCACCAAAAACTGGTATAAGGGCTGTTACTCCTACTAAAACGCTGACTAAAAGTGGATAAGGGAAGGAAAAAATATTCATACCAATAAAACATAAGGCTCCAAGAATTATGGCTTCTATACATTGGCCAGTTATAAATTTAGAAAATGTTAAATTGGTTAACCTTGATATTCTAAGAACTTTATCGGCTATTGGTTTCTTTAAAAAAGCATATATAAACTTTTTCATGTGCCTAATTAAAGTTTCCTTACTTGCAAGCATGTAGATGGAAAAAACTAGTGATAGAATAAAGTTTATAACGCCACTTGTTATATTTAATGTGGTATTTAAAATTCCAGATAAAGAATTAGTTAGAAGCTGACCACCAATTTGTAAAATTTCTTTCCAAGTACTCATTAAACTAGAATAAACCTTATTTAATACTTCTGTAGACATTTGATTTGTTAAAAGATATTCATTTATTGATTTTTCAAAGGTTTTAAGGTGACCAGGTACTGTTTCTAGTAAATTAGAAATGCTAGAAACAAGTTGAGGGATTATAAATAAAAGCAAAGCTATAATTAATCCAATGACAAATATAAATGTTGACAAAATAGAAAGAGGCCTTTTTAAAACCGTATATTTTGAAAAATTTTTATTATTAAAAAAACTAAAAACCTTATTTTCAAAAAAATTCATTGGTAAATTAAGTACAAAGGCAATTGCAAATCCTATGATAAAAGGATTTAACATGTTTAGGATATTATCAAAACCTTTTAAAAAATACCTTGAGTTTAAAAGAAATAAATAAATTATTATTAAAAGTGATCCTAGTATTAAATTTTCTTTAAATTTATTATTAAACTTATTATTAATTTTCTTCAATAATGCACATCCTTTATAAGTATTAGAAATATTATACATTCAAACCTAATCAAAAACAATAATAGAAAGTAAAAAGCTTTTTAAATTATTTGTAAAGGAATATAATAGAAACATGGAAAATAAAAAATTATGAGGTGAATTTATGACAAAGGTTAATAAAATTAATACTTTAGCAACAACTAAATATTTAAAGTTGTATGATGCTGAATATACAAATAAAGTCGGAGAAAATAGAAATTGGACAATAGCTTCTAGAAAACCTATTGAAAAGATAAATAATAGATTTTTTAAAGGTGAAGAAGATAAAATAGATGCAGTAGTTATAATACCAAAACATATAGAAAAGGATAAGTTAGTTTTAATAAAGCAGTTTAGAGTTCCTATAAATGACTATATAATTGAATTTCCAGCAGGACTTATTGATGGAGATGAAGATATAAAAGAAGCTGTAAAAAGAGAACTAAAAGAGGAAACAGGGTTAGAACTTTTAGATATAAATATAGAAAAGACAAAAAATAAAACATATTTATCACCAGGAATGACAGATGAATCTGTAGCTATGGTTTATTGTAGCTGCAAAGGAGAAATATCTTCAGATGATTTAGAAGATGATGAAGATATAGAGGTTTTATTATTAGATAAAGAAGAATTAAAAGAACTTTTAAAATCTAATTTTAAAATAGATGTTAAGGCTTATTTAGGAATACAAAACTTTTTAATTGAAGATTAAGGTATGAGGATATGTTATAAGGTTTCGATTTTCAATAATTTCTAATATAAATTAAAACATATTATTAATTACTAAGATTCACTTTTGCTTATATAATAACTTTAAATATAGAATGAAAATTATGAGGTACTATAATTAATTATTTTCATAAAAATAATAACTTTGGACAAAATATCTAAAAAGAGTTTTTAATAATAGAGGTATTTTGTTATGGAAAAAAGAAGTTATTATATAGAAAATTATGGAACAGAGGATGAAGATCTTAATAAAGTAGATAAAAAACTAGAAGAATACAGAGAATATGGCTATATAAATGGAAAAGATAACTTGAAAATATATTATGAAAAATACAAGTTAAAAGAAGAAAAAGGAAGTATTTTAATATCTCATGGATTTACAGAATGCATTGAAAAATATAAGGAAATAATATATTACTTTATCATGGAAGGTTATTCGGTTTATATAATAGAACATAGAGGACATGGCAGGTCTGGCAGTCTTGGAACTACAGATAAAACACAAGTACATATTGAAGATTTTAATGATTATATAGAAGATATAAAAATATTTATAGATAGTTTAGAAGGAACATATAAAGAACTATATTTATTTTCTCATTCTATGGGTGGTACTATTGGAGGGATATTTCTTACAAGGTATCCAACTTACTTTAAGAAAGCAATATTAAATTCTCCAATGTTTGAGATTAAGGTTGAAAAGATTCCAAATTCTATAACTAAGTTAGTAAGTAAGTTAGTTATAGAATTTGGAAAAGGTTTTGATTTTGCTTTTGGAAATTTTCCTTTTGAAGCAAATTATGATTTTTTCTTAGCTGAAACTTCAAGTGAATCGAGATATAGAAGATTCTATAAAGAAGTTTCTGCTAACAATGAAATACAAAGAGGTGGAGCTTCTTTTAAATGGGTATATGAAGCTTTAGAAAATATAGATTATTTATTAAAGAATGAAGAAAATAATAAAATAAAGATACCTATTTTATTATTTCAAGCAGGAAAGGATTCTTTAGTTGGAGACAAGGGCCAGAGAAAGTTTAAAGAAATCTGTGAAAATTGCAATATAATAAGATATGAAAAAGGAAAACATGAATTATATTTAGAAAAAGATGAAATAATATTTGATTATATGAATAAGATATTTAACTTTTTAGAAAATTAAAAATTTAAAATTAAAATAAAGTAAAGAAAAGTTTTGAAAATTTAGTATATAAGAGAGAAAAAGATAAAATTAAGTATGGCGAAATGAGAATATATACTTTAGTTAAGAGAATTTGATTAAAAGCAATAAATAATAAAACAGGCTTAATGGAGTTTAAGCCTGTTTTTTTGAGAAAAAAAGAAAAAAAGAAAGATATGGAAAGCTATTATTAGTTAACTGGGGAAAATTACTGTATATAAAAGTTAAATTGAAAAAAATACTATTTGATTAAATCATAGGTTTTTAGTATGATATAATTAAATCAGAGTGAAACAATAGGGATTGAAATAAAAAATTATTTAAGGAGATGTAAATATGAGTGATGTTTTATTAAATATAGATGGGTTAAAGACAGAAATAGAAGGAAAAGAGATACTAAAAGGATTAGACCTTAAAATAAATAAAGGTGAAATCCATATAATAATGGGACCAAATGGTGCAGGTAAATCTACTCTTGCGAATGCTTTAATGGCTCATCCAAAATATATAAGAACTGCTGGAGAAATAACTTTTGAAGGTGAAGATATTACAGGGCTAAGAACAGATGAGAGAGCTAAGAAGGGATTATTCCTATCTTTCCAACACCCGGAGGAAGTTCCTGGAATAACAGTTGAAAACTTTATAAGAAGTTCAAAGATAGCAATAGATGGACAATTAATTAAATTCTTAAAGTTTGATAAAGACTTAAAGAATAATATGAGAGATTTAAAGATGGATGCACAATATGCAAAGAGATATTTAAATGTTGGTTTCTCAGGTGGAGAAAAAAAGAAAAATGAAATATTACAAATGCTTATGCTAAATCCTAAACTTGCAATATTAGATGAAACAGATTCAGGCCTTGATGTTGATGCTATTAGAGTAGTATCAGAAGGTATTAAAATGTTTGCTAATGAAAATAATGGAGTTTTAATAATAACTCATAACACTAAAATATTAGAAAATTTAAATGCAGATTTTGTACATATTCTAGTTGATGGAAAAATAGTTAAAACTGGAGATGCTACATTAGCAGAAGAAATAGAAAAGAACGGATATGAAGCATATAAAGAAAAATCAGTAAAATAGTTTGGAGGTGAGAACTGTGGAAAATAAAAACAGGACATACGTAGATGATATGGATAGAGGAATCTATGATGTTAAAAATGAAGATACATTTGAATTTAAATCAGATAAAGGGCTAACTAAAGAAATTATTGAAACTATATCCTTAGAAAAAAATGATCCAGAATGGATGAAAGAGTTTAGATTAAAATCTTTAGAAGCTTATAATAAAATAAAATTACCAACTTGGGGACCTAACTTAGAGGAATTAGATATGAATAATATAGTAACCTATGTTAGACCTAAGTCAAAATTAAATGGAACTTGGGAAGAGGTTCCAGAAGATATTAAGAAGACATTTGATTTACTTGGAATACCTGAAGCAGAAAAGACTTCTCTTGCAGGTGTTGGAGCTCAATATGACTCTGAAGTTGTTTATCATAGTATAAGAGAAGACCTTGTTAAACAAGGAGTTATATACACAGATATGGAAACAGCTTTAAAGGAACATGAAGATATAGTAAAAGAATACTTTATGAAATGTGTAACTAGAAATGATCATAAGTTTGCAGCGTTACATGGTGCGGTTTGGTCTGGAGGATCTTTTGTTTATGTACCAAAGGGAGTTAAAGTAGATATTCCACTACAATCTTACTTTAGATTAAACTCACCAGGAGCAGGACAATTTGAGCATACACTAATAATTGTAGAAGAAGATGCAGAACTTCACTTTATAGAAGGATGTTCAGCACCTAAATATAGTGTTACAAACCTACATGCTGGTTGTGTTGAATTATTTGTTAAAGAAAATGCAAAACTTAGATACAGTACAATAGAAAACTGGTCTAAAAATATGCTTAACTTAAATACAAAAAGAGCTATAGTTGAAAAAAATGGAACAATTGAATGGATATCAGGATCTTTTGGTTCTAAGATATCAATGCTTTACCCAATGAGCATACTTAAAGGTGAAGGAGCTAAGGCTGAATTTACTGGTGTATCCTTTGCAGGTAAGGGACAAAATTTAGATACAGGGGCAAAAATAATCCACGCAGCTCCAAATACTTATTCAACAATAAATTCTAAATCAATATCAAAAAATGGTGGATCTGCAACTTATAGAGGTGTAGTTAAAGTTAATGCTAATGCTCACAATTCTAAATCAGTAGTTTCTTGTGAATCACTTATGCTTGATAATATATCTAAGTCAGATACAATTCCAGTAATTGATATAATGACAGATGATGTGGAAATTGGACACGAAGCAAAAATAGGTAAGATAAGTGATGAAGCTATCTTCTACCTAATGAGCAGAGGAATAACTGAAGAAGAAGCAAAATCCATGATAGTAAGAGGATTCGTTGAACCAATATCAAAAGAATTACCTTTAGAATATGCAGTTGAAATGAATAATCTAATTAAGCTTGAACTAGAAGGGAGCATAGGATAATGGTTAATAATATTAAATTTGATAATTTAAACAAGACTCCTGTAAGAACAAAAAGTTGGCTACATGTTAATGATGTAACTTTGAAAGATTATAAAGCTCCTGAGATAGGAAGTTTTGATAATGTTACTTTTAACGTTAGCGATTTAGAAGGAGTTACAATAGAAAAACTTGAAAAAGGAAATATAATTCCCAATAAAAAAGAATTCAAATACGGTGTTTCAGAAGAAATAATAAACCAAGGTGATAAAGATTTTAACCAAGGTTATGTTATTAAAATAGCTAGAAGAGCTAAAGTAGAAACTCCAATTATAATTGAATTCAACATGGATAAGAATAATACAACATTAGTTGATAATATAACTATAATTTCAGAAGAAGAATCTGAAGCAAATATTATAATTAAATATAGTTCTTTAGATGAGAGCGAAGGATACCACAATGGTATTTTAAGAGTATTTAGTAAAGATAATAGCAAATTGAAACTTACAAAAGTAAATTTATTAAATAAAGATACAATGAATTTTGATTCAAATTTATCAGATGTTAAATACAATGGTAATGTTGATTTTATATCAATAGAACTTGGTGGAAAAGCTAGTATAACAAATTATCATGGAGACTTATTAGAAGAAACATCAACTTCCTCATTATATTCAATCTATCTAGGACAAGAAAAGAAAGTAATAGATATGAACTATGTTATGACTCATATTGGAAGAAGAAGTAAATCTAAAATAACAACAAAAGGTGCCTTAAAGGATGAAGCAAACAAAATCTTTAGAGGAACAATTGACTTTAAAAGAGGTGCTTCAAGAAGTGCTGGTGTTGAAGATGAATATTGCATGATATTATCGCCAAAAGTAAAGGCTAAAGCATTACCATTACTTTTATGTGAAGAAGATGATGTATCAGGAGAGCATGCTGCTGCATCAGGTAAAATAGATGAAAGTAAATTATTCTACTTAATGACTAGAGGATTTAGTCATAACGATGCTAGAAGAATTATAATTGAAGGTTCGTTTAATCCAATTATAGATAAGATTGATTGTGAAGAAATAAGAAACGAAATTCTTGTAGCAATAAAAGGATGTTTAGATAATGAATAATAGAGAATTTTTTAAGGATTTTCCAACATTAAATATTGAGACAAATGGTAAGAGAATAGTTTATTTAGATAGTGCAGCAACAACACAAAAGCCACAAGTTGTTATAGATGCTATAGATAACTACTATAAAACCTCAAATGCTAATCCTCATAGAGGAGCTTATGCATTAAGTGTAGCTGCAACAGATGCTTATGATGAAGCAAGAGAAAAAGTTAAAAACTTTATAAACTCAAAGTATGTTGAAGAAATTATATTTACTAAAAATGCAACAGAAGCCTTTAATCTTTTAGCAATGTCTTATGGAATGACTTATATTAATGAAGGTGATGAAATTGTAATTGCAATTTCAGAACATCATTCAAATCTTATTCCTTGGCAACAAGTAGCTAAGGCAAAAGGTGCAACTTTAAAATATATGTACACTAATGAAAATGGTGAATTAACAGAAAATGAAGTTAAAAGTAAGATAACAGAAAAAACTAAGATAGTAAGTATAGCGCAAGTTTCAAATACTCTAGGTACTATAAATCCAATTAAAGAAATAGCAGAATATGCTCATTCAAAAGGGGCTATAGTAATAGTTGATGGAGCACAAAGTGTTCCTCATATGAAAGTAGATGTTAGAGATTTAGATGCAGATTTCTTAGTATTTGCTGGACATAAGATGCTTGCCCCAATGGGGATAGGTGTTCTTTATGGAAAGAAGGACTTACTAGAAACGATGCCTCCTTTAATGTTCGGTGGTGATATGGTAGAATACGTATATGAACAAGAAACTACTTTTAATGTACTACCATATAAATTCGAAGCAGGAACACAAAATGTTGAAGCAGCTGTAGGATTATCAAAAGCTATAGATTATCTAAATGAAATAGGCATGGATAATGTGGAGAAAATAGAAAAAAGTCTAATGGCTTATGTTTTAGAAGAAATGGTTAAACTACCTTATGTAACAATATATGGACCTAAAGAAGCAGATAAAAAAGGAGGAGTACTATCCTTCTCAATAGATGGAGTTCATCCTCATGATGTAGCTTCAATCTTTGATACTTTTGGAGTTTGTGTAAGAGCTGGTAATCATTGTGCTCAGCCTCTAATGAGATATATGGGAATAAACTCAACATCTAGAGCAAGTATATATCTTTATAATACAAAAGAAGATATTGATAGTTTATTAGAAGCAGTTAAGAAAACCTACGATATGTTTGCAAAGTGGAGGTAGTATAAATGGATTTAAATGATATATATACACAACTTATAATGGAACACAGCACTTCTAAGCATAATAGAAGAAAGCTAGATGGAGAAGTATTATCTGAAAAAGGCCATAATCCAAGTTGTGGAGATGAAATAACTTTAGAAGTTAAATTAAATGGAGATATTATAGAAGATGTAGCCTTTACAGGCCAAGGGTGTGCTATATCACAAGCTTCAACTTCAATGATGATCGATTTAATTAAAGGTAAAGATAAAAAAGAAGCTTTAGAATTAGTTGAAACTTTTATTGGAATGATAAAAAGAGAAATTAATGATGAAGAAAAGTTAGAAGAATTAGAAGATGCTATAGTTTTAAAGAATATTTCAAATATGCCAGCTAGAGTAAAATGTGCAGTACTGGCATGGCATACCCTAAAAGAAACTATAGATAAGGAATAAACTATATTGATGCTACGAACTAAAAAATTGGCTACAATAAATAGTTGTGTTTCATTGGTTTAATATCTACGCAAAGAATTTCTAAGCTCAGAATATTCCCATGTCAAGTGTTGACCTTAACTCGGTACCCTCAAACAAAGGATCAACACTAAGACCTGGAAACATTCTTTCACTAAGAAATTCTAATTGCTCGATATATACCAACTACACACAATCTATTTATTTTCGCCAATTTTTTTTATGTTACATAATAATATAAGTGTATTTGAGGGTGGTAATTATACTAAAGGAAATAATTCAGCAAGCTGAATTATGAAATTTTAAGTTTAGAATATGTGATATGGAAACTATCTCAAAGAGCAGGTATCTCCCCCGGGTGCGAATAAGCCTTTTAAGGCTTGTTCTCATCCGGGGGAGTACATGCTCTATTATCACGTAAAGAATTTTTTATAGTAAAAGATAAATTTAAAATATGATAAGATAATTTTAACTTAATAATAGAAAAGATTGAACTTAGCGTGAAATCTTATCTACCTAAGTATTGAGAGATATGTTCATTTAACATATCTC
>JARIDB010000161.1 GCA_029257045.1 Clostridium sp. | reverse complement strand
GTTACTCCAAAAGGATTTTTCATTCTATAAATACAAGATAAAACCTTTTGGGCATCTACTGTTTTATCAACTACTTCTCCCTCATTTAAACAGTTACTACAATTATTACAATCTTCTAAAACCTCATCACCAAAGTAACCTAGTATATTTTTCCTATAGCAACTATTACTATATATTAAATCTGTTATTTGTTTTAGCTTTCCATATTGGCTTTGTTTTCTTATTAAGTTTTCTGAACCAGCTTCTATTAAAAACTTTTGAGTTTGTATATCACCTGGAGAGAATAGTAAAATACATTCACTCTTTTCTCCATCTCTTCCTGCTCTACCTATTTCTTGGTAGTAACTTTCAATATTTTGTGGCATATTATAGTGAATAACATATCTAACATTAGGTTTATCTATACCCATACCAAAAGCATTAGTTGCTATCATTATATTAACTTTATCTTTTATAAAATCCTCTTGATTTTCTTTTCTTATTTCATCTTTAAGGCCAGCATGATACCTAGCTACTTTATATCCTTTATTAGATAAAGCTTCAAATAATTTATCTACTTCTTTTCTTGTAGATGCATAAATAATTCCTGAACTTTCTTTATTTTTTCCTAAGTAGTTTAGAACATAATCTTTTTTATTATTTCCTTTTACTATATTAATAAATAGATTTTCTCTATCAAATCCTGTTACATATACCTTAGGATTTCTAAGTCCAAGGAGACTTATAATATCTTCTTTTACAGTGTCTGTTGCAGTAGCCGTAAAGGCTGTAATGATTGGTCTTTCTTCTAAAGTTTCTATAAAGGATTTAATTCTTTTATAACTGGCTCTAAAATCATGTCCCCATTGAGATACGCAGTGGGCTTCATCTATAGCAATTTGACTAACTTTAATTTTAGAAACTGCCATAATAAAATCATAAGTTTCTAATCTTTCTGGTGCTACATAAATAATCTTATACTTATTGTTTTCTAAATTATAATTTATTTCCCTAAGTTCTTCATTGTTTAAGGAACTATTAATATAAGCTGCTTCTATTCCCATAGCCTTTATTGCATCTACTTGATCCTTCATTAAGGATATTAAAGGAGATACTACAATTGTTATTCCATCTAATATTAAAGCTGGAATCTGATAACAAATTGACTTTCCTCCTCCTGTAGGCATTATAGCTAAAACATCTTCTTTATCTAGAACGTCACTTATTACCTTTTCTTGACCTTTTCTAAAGCTTTTGTAACCAAAATATTTTTCTAATATTTCTAAAGGTTTATTCATTAAAATTTTTCCTCCTATTAATAAAGGGGCTGTCGCAGCAGCCCCTTAATGTAAAATTTAGAATGTAAAATTTAAAATTATGGTAGTATTTCATACTGAAATACTTAAGTTTATATTATTTCAAAACTACTTTTAGTAGTCTTTTCCTTCATTCTACATTTTAAATTTTTAATTGTCCGACAGCCCTTTTTATATTCAACTAATTATTTTTTCTTAGTCTTCATATTTTTGTAGTAGACACCCTTATATATTATTATTGACACTATTACAATACTTAGTATTATTATAGCATATAATTCAAATAATTCTTCAGGTAAAACCGTAATTATAGGGTCAGTCTTTTCATCAAAAATCCAATAATCATTATTAAAAAATATTTTATGGAATATAACAAAAGCTTTTGAAAAGTTTGTTGTTATTACTGAAGCTAAAAAAGCAATTATTATAATTAATCCATTAGCTCCCTTATTAATTAAGCTCGGCCATTTCATTGGTATATTCTTATATTTGTAATATATAAACCTAGCTAAAAGTATTATTATTATTATTAAAATTAGCAGGTAAATATTTAAGAATATCTTTTTAACTTCATAAAAATGAAATTCCCCATTTTTACTCATAATAAAATTTTCAAACTCTAACTTTTTAATAAAGGGGTTTTGTAGATAATTAATTAAATAATTAAAATCTTTAATTAGATTATCCTTTGAAACCCCTCCTATTTTTACTAAATTAAACTTATCAATAGAATAATTATATATAAATTTAAAATTCAAGGAAATAATAACGCTTATTCCAATTGTTAATAATGATATTAAAGTTCCTTCTACTGTATTTATTAATGATTTTACTATTTTCCTCATAATCTAAACCCCTCATTTAATATAAATCTTATTCAATATAATTAACTTAAATTTCTTGTCTTTTATATTTACAAAATAAGTATGCACCTAAAAGTAATATACAATTTACTATTAAATAATACTTAAACATAGGATTATTAAAACTTCCAAATAGTATTATAAGAGATCCAATCGTTGCAAATATCGGATTTATTTTTCCTCTCCATAATCCTTTTACTTCTCCATCAATACCCATTCTAAATACTTTGTAATATAAAAGAATATATAACATGTAATTTACAGTTATTGATATCTCTGAAATATCACCATTTGGTATTAAAGAATATTTTTCTGTTAAGTAATGAATGAATAAACAAACACAGGAGGATATAAAAGCAATAATTGCTGAATTTACAGAAATTCCAGTAAATTTATTTACTTTGCTAATCTCTTTAGATTTAGGAAGCATACCTCTAATTCCTAAAGAATAAGGCATTCTTATGTGTCCCATTATAAGTCCATTTACAGTTCCTATTATTGAAATTACTACAAATGTTATTATTATCTTACCTCCCAAAGGTCCAAAGATACTCTTAGCTACTAAATCTACATGTGCATCTCCTAAAGAGATTATCTTTTCTGGCCCAATATATTTACTTATACCTACAAAATAAAGTACATATATAAGAAGAATAAATAAAGGTGCTGAAATTAAAGCTTTAGGTAAATTCTTTTTCGAATCCTTAATTTCGTGAGCAATTGATGTGGATATTATCCATCCATCAAAAGAAAAGGCTATAGGTGCAATAGCAAATATCCAAACATTTGATTCTTTTATAGTATTATTTAGATTAATAGTTGTTTCAGAATCCCCAAAAATAATTCCTATAACTGCAATTAATATTAAAGGTATTATTTTTATTACTGTTGAAACATTTTGAAAATAGCCTCCTATTCTAGTAGACAATACATTTACTATATATAAGAAAACCATAATTCCAAATCCTATTCCGATTTGAACTGATAATCCTCCCTCTATACCAAATAAAATACATATGTATATTCCTGAAACCCATGATATAACAGCTACAAGGGTTGGATAATATAAAAATGTATGAAACCATCCAAAAGCACAGGCTACTTTCTCATTATAAGAATTTTCAGCATAAGTAATTATACCACCTGCCCTTGAATACCTTGACGCTAATTCTGAAATTGTTAAGCTCCCAAAAATTATCCCCAAAGCTGCAATACAGAATACTAATACTCCAAGTAATATACTTCCATTAGTTGCCACTAATATATTATCACTTTTAAAAAATATTCCAGATCCTATTACAATACCTACTATCATTCCTATTGAAGTAAAAAGCCCATATTCATTTTTTTTCAATATATCACCTCTTTTATTATTTATTTTTTAAATCTAATAAACACTAATTTAATATACCATATAACTTAAAAAGTAAAAATAACTTTTTAAACTTAACATAAGGCTAGAGAAAATAAATCTGTAATTAAAGGTGCAAGTATAATTAAAGTTAATGGAACAAATAAAGAATTATTTGATATAAATAAAAGTGGCACTACTATTTTACTTCTAATCTCCTTACCATTTCTACTTTTCTTTATACTCTATTTTATATTTTATAATTTATTTAGGTTTCCACTCTAACTATTTTCTTTATTTTAGGGCAAATATACAAATATTACTTTTTTATTTCAAGAACATTGAATAAAACTACCTATATCTGTAATATATTTTATATAAGAGTTGTAATCGTTTAGCATTTCAATTTTTAAACATATTTATGGAGGGGTTAAAATGAAAAAAATATTAGCAACTGTTTTAGCTGCAACGGTTTTATGTGGAGCCTTTGTTGGTTGTTCTTCTAAGCCTAGTTCTGGAAACGATACTAAAGATCCAAAGGTAACTAATAAGGTAGTTAAAGTATTCCAACTTAAGGTTGAAATTAATGACGCTCTACAAAACTTAGCAAAAAAATATGAAGAAGAAACTGGAGTTAAAGTTGAAGTTACTTCTGTTGGTGGTGGTGCTGACTATGGTGCTTCTTTAAAAGCTGAATTTAATAAAGGTGCCGAATACGAGCCTGATATCTTTATGATTCAAGGAGCTGGAGATTTAGAAGTTTGGTCTCATAAAGTTGATGATTTCTCTTCTGAATCTTGGGTTAAAAATGCTGTTAATGGTACTTTAGACAATGTTAGTAAAGATGGAAAATTATTTGGTATGCCTGTAGCTACTGAAGGTTATGGTCTAATTTACAATAAAGATATTTTAGATAAGGCAGGAATTGATCCTAGTACTTTAAATACCTTTGATAACCTTAATGCTGCTTTTACAAAATTAGATTCAATGAAAGCTGATCTTGGAATTGATAATGTAGTTTCTTATACAACTAAAGAAGCTTGGGTTACTGGTAACCATACTTTCAATATTCCATTAGCTGTTCAACCAGATCCTGCAGCATTTGTAGCTGATTATGTAGCTGGAAAAGCTGATGTTGTTAATAATCAATCTTTTAAAGATTGGATGAACCTAGTTGAATTATTATGTACTTATGGTGGCGGTGCTACTTTAGATACTATAGATTATAGTGCTCAAGTTGGTAACTTCGGTTTAGGTAAAACTGCTTTCTTACACCAAGGTAACTGGACTTCTGGAGATTTAAAAGGTCTTGATGCAACTTTTAACATGGGCTTTGCACCACTTGCTATTAATAACGATACTAAAGTAAGTGGAAGTATTCCTGTTGGAGTTCCAATGTATTGGACAGTTAATAAAGATTCAGCTGTAAATTCTGAAGCTAAAGCCTTCCTTGATTGGATGGTTAATAGTGAAACTGGTCAAAATGCTTTAGTTAAGGATATGAATATGATTCCTGCCTTTACTAATTTCAAAGTAGAAACTGATGACCAATTAGCTAAATCAATTACAGAATATAATAATGCTGGAAAAACACTTCCTTGGGCATTTACTAACTTACCTGATGGCTTTACTATGGAAAAGGTAGGACCTATCTTCTCTAAATTTGCTAAAGGTGAAATTGATAAAACTCAAATGCTTCAAGAAATTGAAAATCTAAATAAAACAAACTAAATATTAAAATTTGTATCCGCAAGGGCTTCCCTTGTGGATACTTAATATATGGCTAATTTATAGGAGATGATAAAATGAAGAAAAAACTTAACTCTAATAAGGGATTTTGGCTTTTTGTTGGTCCCTCATTATTTACTCTAACTATGGTAGTTATAATCCCATTTATAATTGGAATATATTATACATTTACTAATTGGAATGGTGCCAATCCTAATTATGACTTCGTAGGATTTTCAAACTATAGTAATCTTTTTAAAGATATACAATTTATTTATTCTTTTAAAATAACAATTATATATACTTTTTTAAGTGTAATTTCTATAAACTTAATTGGATTTAGTTTAGCTTATGCTGTTACTAGAAATCTTAAAAGTAAAAACTTCCTTAGGACAGGCTTTTTTATGCCTAATCTAATTGGCGGTCTTATTTTAGGTTTTATTTGGCAGTTCCTTTTTAACTCAGTTTTTATTACTATAGGTAAGGATTTAAATATCCAACTTTTAACTACTTCAATGCTCCAAGAAAGGAATACTTCAATTCTAGCTATGTTAATTGTATCTGCTTGGCAATATGCAGGCTATATTATGGTTATTTATGTAGCAGCTTTAGAAAATGTACCTACTGATTTAATTGAAGCTAGCACTATTGATGGAGCTAACGGTTTACAAGTATTTAAAAATATTACTATCCCAATGGTTGCACCCTCAATTACAGTATGCCTTTTCTTAACCTTAGCAAATTCCTTTAAAATCTTTGACCTAAACTTCTCATTAACTAATCTTAAACCTACAGAAATGCTTTCTTTAAACATATATAAAGAAGCCTTTGTTTCAAATAATATGGGCGTTGGTCAAGCTAAAGCAATTATATTTTTTATATTTGTAACTGCTATTTCTTTAACTCAAGTTTATTTAAGTAAGAAAAAGGAGGTTGAAATGTAATGAATTTAAATAAGAAAAAACTAAATACCTTAAATAGCTATAGTTCTAAATTAGGAATTTTAGAGATTTGTTCTTGGATTTTACTTATTATATATATGATCCCCTTTTACCTTATGTTTATAAATTCATTTAAATCTAGAAGAGAAATCTTTGAAAATACAGTTTCTTTTCCGAAGGTATGGGATTTTTCTAATTACTTAAAAGCAATAGAAAGAATGAATATGTTAGATGCCTTTAAAAATTCTTTAATCATAACAGCTTTAAGTTTAGTTTTCATTATTTTATTTTCTTCTATGGCAGCGTGGACTCTTGCTAGAACTAAAACTAAAATAAGTAAAATAATATTTTATATTTTCATAGCTGCAATGATAGTTCCTTTCCAAGCTGTAATGTTACCTCTAGTTAAATGGATGGGTATGATTAGAATTCCATCTATTAATTTAAATATGGTAGGAACTCATTATGGTTTAATATTTATGTATATAGGCTTTGGTTCTAGTATGAGTATCTTCTTATATCATGGATTCATTAATAATATTCCATTAGAAATTGAGGAAGCTGCAATTATAGACGGTTGTAATAAGTTTCAAGTATATAAAAATATAGTTTTACCTTTATTAAAACCTATAACTGTTACTATTCTAGTTTTAAATGGTATATGGATATGGAATGACTTCCTACTTCCTTTCCTTACTATAAACGGAAGTATTAATACTATTCCCCTTGCAATGAATAATTTTTTTGGAGCCTTTTCAAAGCAATGGGAACTTGCTATGGCAGCATTAATTCTTGCAATAATTCCAATAATTATCTTCTACTTCTTTGTACAAAAATATATTATCAAAGGTATTGTTCAAGGATCTATAAAGTAAATAAATTAACAATTGTAGAAATAATTCAGACTAGCTGAATTATGGTAAAATAAAAAAGCTAATTTACCATTCGGCAAATTAGCTTTTTAGTTAATATTTCCTTCTAATACAATTTGATTAAGCTCATAATTTATTTGTATAACTATTTAAAAAATTACAGTAATAACTCCTACTTTTTATTTTACTATAATTTATAGTATAATTTTAATTAGTTAGGAGTGATTTTTATGAATAATTATATACTTATTTATCTTTTAATAATAAATATTATATCATTTATCTCTATGTATTTAGATAAGCAACGTGCTATTAAACATAAATGGAGGATACAAGAGTCTACTTTACTTGGACTTGCTATCTTAGGAGGTAGTATAGGCTCATATTTAGGTATGAAAGCTTTCAGACATAAAACTAAAAATCTAAAGTTCACTTTAGGTGTCCCATTTATTATTTTATGTCAAATATCTTTGATAATATTTTTACTTTATAACTATTTATAAAAAGGCCTTTTTATCAAAGCAGAAAACATTTTATAATATTTTAAAAAACAAAATTTACTATTAATAATAAATAAAGACCAGCAGTATTGAACTACCCTTCTCAAGTAGAAATGGGTCAGTTCATATTGCTGGTTTTAGTTATTTTCTTATAATAAAATTTATTTCTTCATACCTGAGACTTCTGCTACAATTTCATAGGAGCGAAGGCGAGCCTTATGATCATATATAGCTGTGTTTATAATAAGTTCATCTGCTTGAGTTTTATCTATGAATTCTTGCAATTGAATTTTTACTTCCTCTGGATTTCCAATAATAGCAGACTTCATTTGCTTTTTCATAATAGCCTCTTCATTTACTGTCCAAAGTCCATCCATTGTTTTAACTGGTTGAGCTAAGGCACCATTTTTATTTCTAATTAAATTTAGAAATAATTGTTGATGAGAAGTTGATAGAATATTAGCTTCTTCTGTTGTGTCTGCTGCAAATACATTTATCCCTAATATTACATAAGGTTTATCTAAATCTTTAGAAGGCTTAAAATTATCCCTATATTCTCTAAGAGCTAATGATGTGTTATCTGCTGCAAAATGGCTAGCAAAAGAAAAAGGTAATCCTAATTGTCCAGCTAATTTCGCACTAAAATCACTTGAGCCTAAAATCCAAATTGGAAATTCTGCTCCTTCTCCTGGAATCGCTCTTACTTTATTAATAGAAGTTCCAGAAATATAACTTCTTAGCTCTTCTAATTGTTGTGGAAAATTTTGTCCATTATTTCTAGGATCACGACGAAGGGCTAAAGCTGTGTTTTGGTCACTTCCAGGTGCTCTTCCGAGTCCTAAGTCTATACGTCCTGGATACATAGCCTCAAGAGTACCAAATTGTTCTGCTATTACTAGGGGAGAATGGTTAGGTAGCATAATTCCTCCAGCACCAACTCTAATTTTTTCTGTTCCTGCTGCAACATAACCTATAGCTACAGAAGTTGCTGAACTTGCTACCCCAGGCATATTATGATGTTCAGTAAGCCAATAACGATTATATCCTAACTTCTCTACACCCTTTGCTAAACTTACCATATTCTTAAAAGCTTCTCCTATTGAAGACCCTTCTGATATTGGAGCTGTATCTAATACTGATAAAGGAATTTCATTTAATTTTTTAATTTTTTCATGATTCATTAAATACATTTTTTCATCTTCTTTCTTATTTTATTATTTTCTATCAATCTATTTAAATAAATACTAATCTTATATGTTACTATTTATTTTATATTTAACCAAAATACAATTAACTCTTACTTCAATATTGTTAATATTGATAATCATTATCTACATTCAGATTATCTTATATCTTTATAAAAATCAAGTATACAAATAAAGACTGCCTACACTTTGTAAGCAGCCTTATTAAAAATAAACTTCTTATATAAGATTATTACTAACCTATATTTGTGATTTAATCAATATCACTCATTTTAAGGAAAATCTTATTTAATTTTACTGCTAAATATGAACCTACGAAGCACTTAAAAATATCACCAAATATAAATGGAATTACTGCTAACATTAATGCAGACATTAAACTAGTTTTTAATAATATAGACATAAAAGTTGCTCCGAAAATATATAATACTGGCATTCCAGCCAATATTGTTATTGCTAAATATCTTTTAAAATTATTATTCTTACCTTTTAAATAACTCATTACTGGAGCTATAACTAAAAACCCTAATATAAAACCCCCAGTTGCTCCAAATAATTTACCAAGTCCATATGCTCCTCCTGAAAAAACAGGTAGTCCAAATGTACCTAATAAAATATACACTAGAACAACTATAAATGATTGTTTAGGTGTAAGTATTAGTGCTATTAAATTAATAATAATTGTTTGTGCAGTTACAATTACAGGTGTAAAAGGTAATGGGAAAGAAATATATGCTGATATACAAATTAGTGTTATACAAATAGACATTTTTGTTAATTCTCTTGTTTTCATTTTAACTCTCTCATTTCTATAAATTTAACTATTTCTTCTTTAGAAATAGTTTTCCAAAATTCTAACGAACTTATTATCTCCTCCTCTATTTTTGTTAAAGATCTTGCAAACTTTTTATAATATAATAAAACATATTCCTATAATAAATATTATTCGAAACATTGTCAACCACTTTTTATTGTGTGGTGACAATAGTATTTCTATGATATAATAAAAAGTGAAAATATAACTTAATAAAGAAATTATAGTAGGTGAAAAATATGAGTATAAAAGATAAAACCTTAACAGTACTTGAAAATAATAAGGGTAATTACATATCAGGTTCCCAACTTGCAGATCAGCTTTCTGTTAGCAGAAATTCAATTTGGAAGGCAATAAAATCATTACAGGATAATGGATACAATATTTCCGCTATAACTAATAAAGGTTATTGCCTTTCTTTAGATACAGATATTTTATCTTCCCAGAGCATTTCTAAATATTTTTCTAAAAATAGTAATGATTTTAATATTACTGTTTATAAAACAATTTCCTCAACTAATAGTGCTATAAAAGATCTAGCTATAAAAATTGACCAAGAGAATTTTTGACACGGCTCTGTCTATTTGATAGGGTTATTCTGTGGACCAAATGAGATGATGTTTATCTAAGCACTTTGAAAAGTACACATGAAAAGCAGCATCATAATTTT
>JARIDB010000021.1 GCA_029257045.1 Clostridium sp. | reverse complement strand
TATTTAGGATCTTTCGTACTATTATTAGCAGCAATTTTAGTTAATGCAGGTCCAGCATCACTTGCGGGAATAGGTGTGGAAGAAATGCCTGAATCAATAAAGAAATTAAGATAGGAGAATTTGAAACATGTACACTGGTTTTTTTGACCTTATAAATAGTATTCTCCAATTCATTATGATTATTAGTACAATAAATTATTGTATTGATAAGAGATACAGAAAAAGTAAAATACAAGTTTTTATATGGGTAGTATTAACATCATTAGTCACTATATTAATTACTTCTATAATGGGAAATTATAGTTTATCAATAATAATAATGCATATTGTATCATTGATTTTAGTAATTGTACCTTATCATAAGGATAAATTAACTGCAATTATTGGATTTAGTATAGTATATTCGATGATTTTGATGCTTGCAGTTATGAGTGCAACTATGTTGTCGCTTTTTACTAATATTGTAAATACTGATGGTCAATATGGGTTCTTAGTAATGATAGCGTTTATGTATTTACCTTCATATATTTTCACGTATTTTTTTCTAAGAAATATGAAGTCTGTTTATAAATTATATTTAATAGTTAAATCAAGAATTACATTCATAAACACTTTAATTATAGCAACATTAATATTTGATTTTGTAATATCTCTTTCTTTTATTGCTAGTGATAAGGATAATCCAGTTTTTAAAGAAATAATATTTATGTTGCTAGGTGTATTTATTATTCTTATTACTTGGTACTTTACAAATATAGATAGAAATTCCAAGGAAATACATGGATTAAATAAAGAATTAGAAAATAAAATTAATGAACTAAAAAAAGTAAAGCACGATTATGGCTCTCAAATTTCTTATTTATATGGTGCATACCTTATGAAAAATTATGATAAGTTAGGAGAGTTATTCAAAAGTGTAATAGATGGTAATAATATTTCAACACAAATTAAAGCTTTAAGCAATGAAGGATCAATAATTTCTAAAATAGTTTATTCAATTGATTTAAAGGGTATAGCAACTCTAATAGATGAAAAAGCTCAATTAGAACTATCAAAAATCAATGAGATAGATCTACATAAAATTATATCAAATATAGTAAGAAATTCTATAGAAGTGTTAGATGGAAAAGGATTACTACTGATTAGGAGCTACTATAATTATAATAATATAGTAATAAGCATTCAAAATAATGGACCTCAAATTGATAGCAATATTATTAATAAGATTTTTGAACAGGGATTTTCTACTAAAGAAAATAAGGCTGGAGACAATGGGTTCGGCTTATATATAGTAAAAGAGATAATAAACAAGTATAATGGAAACATTCATGTAACAAGTAGCCAAGTGTTAACAGAGTTTGTTATAAATCTACCATTATATATTGATTAATACATAAAGTGAAACTTGATTTATATGGGGGTATCCACATCTAAATATTAGTTGAACTTACTATTATACGGCACATTATTTCGGTATGATATATATATATAATTAAGCAAATTAAAATATCTTATAAAGAAATTAAGATATCCTAATTTGTTTTTTTATTTGTCAGATTAATTAATCTTATACAAAACAGATTTACAAGTAAATGATAAATCTAACGTGGCATCATCAAGTGATAAACAAATGTTAGATTTAGCAAGTATTTTCTTTGGTGAAATACTACAACCTATGATATATAATATTAGTATTAAAAAAATAATATTGGAGTGTAAAAATGATAAAATTAGAGAAGAAGTTACAAGAGGAAGTTATAAAGAATTGTGAAATTGCACAAAAAGACTATAAGTGTACAATGACAAGACTTATAGAAACCATAAATAGATTTGGGATAGTTAGAACAGTACAAGAAATTATAAGGAAGGGTAGAACCTCTGATTCCTTCAGTAAATTAGTTGAGGCGAGTCGTATTGACTTAACCATGGAAGCTGTTATTGTTAACCCTAAATATTCAGATTTATTTACTGATGAAGAAGTAAATGCTTGTTATGAGCTATTATGTGAAAATGGATATTATTAAAAGTAATTGTATTATTTAATGCCTACTAAGATGTTTGGGTGTGAAAAATGGTATATAAGTTAGTTCTAAGAGAAAAATTTAAACTACAAATATATGTAATATAAGTAATGATTAAGTTATAATATTAGACATATAATAAATTTATTAAAGTTTATGGTTGGAGGGGTAAAAATGAAAAGATATAAGGTTCTTAGTCAAAAAGATAAGTGGTTTTCAGGAAAATTTGATCCGCAAAAATTAGAGGATGCATTAAACTCATATGCAGACCAAGGTTGGGAATTAAAAGTAGCAGCAACTGCTGACATTCCATCTTTTGGTGGAAATAGGCAAGAATTTGTTGCAATTATGGAAAGGGAAGAGGATTAATGGCTTACACTACTCTTTATAAAGACATAATTTTTATTGAAGGAAACAATAATGATGCAAGGATAATTGGAAATGTTGATTCTGATTTAAGCTTTAAATTTGGAGCTCAACTAAAAAATCTAAATGATGTAAAAAATGATATGGTGGATAAAGCTAAATCTCTAGGGGCAAACTGTATCTTAAATTTTACTTATGGACAAAAAAGCAGATGGCTTGCAATAGATGATGTCGCATATTATGGTAATGGAAAGGCAGCAATAGTACCACCAAATATTTATGAAGAATTGATAGACAAAATTAAAAATAGAAGAGACAGTTAATAAGTATATATTATTAATACTCATAATCCCCGAAAGGGGATTTTCTTATTTTATAAGAAATTATATAAATCTAGATTATTAAATAAATTTTATAAAAACTTAAAAAAATTCTTAAAGTGCATATATAGATAAATGAAAGGTGGTGATAAATATGGCAGCTTCAAGTTTAGTTGAAAATTCACTAGTTATAAGATACCAAGTTGGTGTTGATGCAAAGGGAAATGAGATTTTTAAGCAACAAAACTTAAAAAATATTAATCCTGTGGTAGCGGATGATGATTTGGTAGCATTATCTGATGGTATTGAGAAACTAATGGATCATACAGTAAGCACTATTAAAAAGAACCAAAGCTATATGATATCTAGATAGTTAAGATTAATTATGTAAATATCTTAGTAGTAAAAAATTAGGGAAGGGGGAAAATCAATGTTAGAGAGAACGGCAACGCTATCTTTTAAAAATGCAGAAGGTAAAACTTATAACCTTGCTTTAAAGGATATAAAAGAAAATGTTGTAGAATTAGATATAGTTACTTTAATGGATAATATAATATCTAAAAAGTTAATTCAAAGTGACAAGGGTGAATTAACTGCTAAAAATACAGCTCATGTTGTAACTAAAGAAACAAATGAAATAGAAATATAATAAGAAGGGGCTGTTTCGACAGCCCTATTTTTATCTAGTCTATAATATTAAAAAGTTTTCAGTTTATAGGAGTATATGATAATATATAATAAGGAATAAATGGATTTAGATGGAGGAGAATTAATGATAAAACTTATAGCATCAGATATGGATGGAACCTTATTAAACAATAATCACGATATAGATGAAGAAACAGTTGAAGCAATTAGAAAAGCAGAAGAGGCAGGTATAATATTTGCAATATCCACAGGTAGACAATATGAAAGTGTTAAGGAAATATTAGATAAGCATAATATTAAGGTTCAATGTATATTATCAAATGGTGCAGAGTATAGAGCTGAAGATGGAAATGTTTTAGATATAATAAATATAAAAAATGGAATTGACAGAAAAGTTATAGATATTATGGTTGGAAATAAACTTTCACCTCAAATAGTTACTAATAAGGGTACATTTACTACTTCTACAAGAGAAAAGGTCTTACAAGAGTTTACAAATAAAACAATGGATTTAAATCCAAAACTAACAGAAAGTGAAGCTAGGGAAATTGCTGAAAACATAGGTTTCTTTAAAGTATTAGAATATATAAATGATATTAATAAATTCTTTGAGGAAGGCATAGAAGTAAGAAAAGTAGTTGCCTTCAATAACGATATAGATCTTATAGATAAGGTGAAGAGGGAAGTAAGTAAAATTGAAGGTCTAGCAATAACATCTACCTTTAGAGATAATATAGAAATAACTGATATTAATGCGCAAAAAGGTATTATTTTAGAAAAGGTAACTTCCGAAATGTCTATAAAAAGAGAAGAGGTTATGATATTAGGAGATAGTTTTAATGATTATTCCATGTTTGAAATATTTGAAGAAACTGTTGCTATGAAAAATGCAATACCAGAGGTTAAATCTATAGCAAAATATATAACTGATACAAATGATAATTTGGGAGTTGCAAAGGCAATATATAATGTACTAAATGATAGTATGGATAAAATGATTAATTCAAAAGAAAATATGTAAATATATATATAAAGGCCAAGGCTATATTAATGTAACAAATAAAGTTTAAAGGGAAAATTTAATAAAATAAAGCTACTACTAGTTTAACCTAATAGTAGCTTTATTTTTTTGAGTGATTTTAATATATTTTATCACCATTAAAAATTGAATTTTTAACAACTACGTAATCAACAGTTCTGATTGCATCTAGTTTCTTACCACCTGCATAAGAAATAGATGATTGAAGGTCTTGCTCCATTTCTATTAAAGTTTCTTTTAAGGAACCTTTATAGTCCACAAACATTTTCTTTCCTTCAACATTTTTTCTTTCTCCCTTTTGGAATTCGGAAGCAGAACCAAAGTATTCTTTATAAAGCTTTCCGTCTCTTTCAATAGTTTCACCAGGAGATTCTTCATGTCCTGCAAATAGTGAACCTATCATAACCATAGAAGCACCAAATCTAATTGATTTAGCTATATCGCCATGAGTACGAATACCTCCATCTGCAATAATTGGTTTAGTTGCAGCTTTTGCACACCAGCGAAGTGCAGCTAATTGCCAGCCTCCTGTTCCAAAGCCAGTTTTAATTTTAGTGATACATACTTTTCCAGGGCCAATACCTACCTTTGTAGCATCTGCACCAGCATTTTCTAGTTCCCTTACTGCTTCTGGTGTTCCTACATTTCCTGCAATAACAAAACTTTCAGGTAAATGCTTTTTGATGTGCTGAATCATATTGATAACCGCATTAGAATGTCCATGAGCAATATCAATTGTTATGTATTCAGGTGTAAGATTTTCCGTTTCTAATTGTTCAATAAAGGCATATTCTTCAGCCTTAACTCCAACACTAATAGAAGCAAATAATTTTTTCATTTTCATATCTTTAATAAATTGTATTCTGCTCTCTGGCTTAAAACGATGCATTATATAAAAGTATCCATTTTCTGCTAGATAAGCTGCGATTTTTTCATCTACAATAGTTTGCATATTTGCTGGAACTACAGGTAATTTGAAAGTTCTTCCTCCAAGAGTTATAGATGTATCACATTCAGAACGACTGTCTACTATACATTTTGTTGGTACTAGTTGTATATCCTCATAATCAAATACGTTATCCATTTTTACTCCTCAGTAGCCGAACGATTTTTATAAAAGTTAATTTATAGTTCGTTTATATCTATATTATACATATATCTTATAGATATGTCAAAACTAATTGTCAGAAATCTGTTTTGCTAAGCAGATAATTGTTTTTCTTTTAAAATTACATTGATTCTTTTATAATAAGTAATTCCAAGGGGGATAGCAGCAGCTAGCCAAGCAACAGGATCAGCTAAAGCAATTCCTGTAAAGCCTAAAAGATTTGGTAATGTAAATGCAACAACTATTCTTGCTACCATTTCAGCAACACCAGCCATCATAGGCATAAAGCTTTCACCAATTCCTTGAAGTGTATTTCTATATATAAATATTAATCCAAGGGGTATGTAAAATATAGAAACTGTATTTAAGTAATGCTGTGCAGTTTCTATTACTTCTAGGTCGCCTCCATTTATAAACATATTTGCAAAAGCACCGCCAAATAAAACTACTATAAGGGTAGATACTACACTTACTATTATACTTATCATGGTGCATTTTTTTACCCCTTCTTTTATACGATCAATTTTTCCAGCTCCAAGGTTTTGACCAGAATAAGTAGCCATGGCAACTCCAAAGGTAACAGCTGGTTGCATAACAACTTGCTGAACCTTAGAAGCAGCAGTATATGAAGCTATTATCTTAGAACCCAAATTATTTAAAGCACTTTGAAGTACTACAGCACCAGCTGCTGTTATTGAAAATTGAAGGGCCATTGGAACACCAATTTTTAATTGTGTTTGAACATAATCTTTTCTTATTTTCCAGTGTTTCTTTTTTAATTTTAGAATAGGAAGTTTTTTTACTATAAATATTGCACATAGAACTGCAGACACCCCTTGGGAAATAATAGTAGCATAAGCTGCTCCAGCGATTCCCATAGAAAAGTTAGTAATAAATACAATATCTAAAATTATGTTTAATATTGAAGAAATAATTAAAAAATATAGTGGAGTTTTACTATCTCCAAGAGCTCTTAAAATGCTTGAAAACATATTATAAAATATTATAGCAATGTTACCGGCGTAAATTATAGTTATATATGATAAAGCTTCTTTCATAATATTAGATGGTGTATTCATAAGCTCAAGTAAAGGTTTTGCAGAAACTACACTAATAGTAGTAACCAATATAGTCATAATTGATGATAAAATCAAAGAACTAGCAAAAGCTCTTTTTACCCCTTCATTATCACTAGCACCAAATTTTTGTGAAATTAAAACAGCAAAACCACTAGTTAGTCCAATAACAAATCCATTAACTAAAAAAGCTAAAGATCCAGTTGAACCTACAGCAGCTAATGAATTTACACCAAGAAAGCGACCAACTATTATAGTATCAGCCATACTATAAAATTGTTGAAATATATTACCTATAAATAATGGAATAGAAAATGCTAAAATAAGTTTTATAGGATTTCCTGTTGTCATATCCTTTGTCATAAATAAAGTCTCCTTTAATATAAAAATATATTATAAATATATTTTTATATTTATAATTATAAATAATAATTATATAATTATTAAGAAATTAAAGCAATGAAAAGCAATCTTAACTAATGGAGAAGATTTAGATTAATAAGCAAATTTAATAGAAAAATATAAGTGATTTGAATTAACGCTAACACAATAATTCAAATCACTTATGTTTATTATATAATTTATGGTAATTGATTTCCAGCTGCTCTATAAATTTCATACCATTCTTCTCTTGTAAGATTTACATTTGATGATTTGCAAATATCTTTAAGACGACTAGTATTAGTTGTACCAACTACTGTTTGAATTTTAGCTGGATGTCTTAATATCCATGCAGTTGCTATTGCTGTATTTGCTACACCTTTAGATTCTGCAATTTCATTTATTTTTGCATTTAACTCAGGAAATTTATCATTATCTAAAAATGCACCTTCAAAGAAT
>JARIDB010000092.1 GCA_029257045.1 Clostridium sp. | reverse complement strand
TTTTATATTCTCATATTATTTAAAATGTTTTGATTCAAGTTCATTTGAAATTGCTATGTTATAAATATAAGAATTAGATATTTCGTTAATAAATAATTGTTTTTCTTCTCCATCTAAAGATAATTCCTTTAATTTATTGTGATAAACCATAACATAATCTCTTAAATCATTAATTTCATTAAATTGATAATAATTTAATGCATTATCTTCTAGTTTATAATATTCTTTAAGTAAAGAGTAGAATGTTCTACCACCAAATAAATCAGCTAAGAATCTTGTGTAAGCATGAGCTATAACCATTTTAGGATTAGCTCTTGAAGATTCATTTATTCTTGACACATAAGCTATTGTTGAAGATAATAATTCTAAATTAGAATTTTCTCCTAAAAGTACTTTAATATCTTCTCTAATAAGCTTTGATTTATATAATTCTTTTGTAACAAAAGGATTTACAGAGTTGTTATCACTATATTTTTCTAAATTTTCTTCAATTGCTTCATATACAAATAAAAGGTTATATATATATTCAGCATAAGTTTCTTTAGTTGCATTTTTATCTATTAATCTTTTGTTAAAGCCGGTTATTTCAGCAGCTTTGTGTAAAGCGGTTGTTTTATTTCTAATTTCATTCATTATATTTTCCATAATTAATATCTCCTTAATTAACAATTAATATCGTTTAGTTTCTATTATTAATATAATACTTTTTATTAATAATAGCAATCTTGAAAAATGGTCAAATATCTTTAAATATTCCTTTTTAAATAAAATAGCTATGCTATTACTATTTATATGAACTAAGTTCATAATGGAATATTAAATTAATTCAAACTAAATATATGGACTGAAAATATAAAGTTATATTATATTTATTTTTAAATAAACTAATAACATAGAATTATTAATTAGAAGAGGAGAAATACAATGATAAAAAGGGTTTTAATAGTTTCTTTAGTAATCTTAGGAGTAATGTTATCTTTCTTGCTTTTATTTAAAAGCGAACTTAGTAGAAAAATACTTAAAGAAAGTTATAAAGAATATTATGTAGATAAGGAAAAAGATATTTACTTTGAAAAACCTGTTATAAATGAAATGGAATATGACTTTACAGAAAAAGAGGAAAAAAAGAATAAGCCAGAAAAAATAATATTTCATCACTGTGCAAGAAGTATCTGGAGCCCAGAAGATATAAATGAATATCATAAAGAAAGAGGATTTATAGGAATAGGATATCATTTTTATATTAGAAAAGATGGAAGTGTATATAAAGGAAGAAGTGAAGATGCAATAGGAGCTCACACTAAAGGCGAAAATAATATTTCAATAGGGATATGCCTAGAGGGAAAGTTTGAAATCGAAAATATTAGTGAGGAGCAAATAGAAAGTTTAATGAATTTATCTATTTATATAATAAATAAATATGAAATTAAAGATATTAATGGACATAGATTTTATGCGGAAACTTTATGCCCTGGAAAAAACTTTGATGAAAAGAAACTTGAAAAAGATATTATAAAAAAATTAAGAGAGTTTTAACTCTCTTAATATATTTTTATAAATCTTTTTTATATTCTTCTAAAGCTCTTGATAATTGATCAGGACATGAAGTATCTTTAGTTCCACATTTTATGCCTTTTAATTTTTCTATAGTCTCATTTACGCTCATTCCTTTAACTAAAGAAGAAATACCAAATAAGTTACCTGGACATCCTCTTATAAAGTCTACATTTTTTATAATGTTTTTTTCTGCATCAATATGTATTTCCGTTGAACATACCCCTTTTGTTTTATAAACGAACATAATTTTATCTCCCTTCTTTTACGTACAAGCTATATTATATATCTATATAAAGTAAAAATGAAGATAAATTGAAGAATAATGATATAAAAGATAAGAAGTTGTCCCATATATTCCTTTAATCCATATATTATAAATGAGTGATAGGAAATTTTAATATATAAAATAAAGGAGGTGTCTTATGAAATATTTGGTTGTTTGTAATACGGCAAGCAATAGTATTAATAGAATAACTATTTCTAACTTAGAAGTAGAGGAGCTTTGTTTAAATAGTATAGGTAAGCCTATAGGACCTAGCGGAGCTTGGGTTGATGAAAATAATATATATACCGTAAACCATTATAGTAATTCTATTTCAATAATAAATAAGAAAAGTTTTAAAGAGAAAAACAACCTTTATGTTGGAGCACATCCAAATGATTTAATAAAGTATAAAAATTTTCTGTATATTGTTTGTTCTGAGTCTAATATAGTTTCTATATACGATTTAGAAGAAGATAAAGTAGTTCTTGATATACCGGTTAATAACTGGCCTTATAATATAGAGATTAGCAAAGAGAAAGAGATTATTTTTATTTCCAATTTTCAAAGTAATAATTTATCTGTTATAGATATTAATCAAAACAAAGTTATAAAAGAAATTAAAACATTTGGTTATCCAACAAAAATAAGGATATCAAATAATAAAAGGTATTTCTATGTTTGTGAAAGCTTTATAGGTGATAGTAAAGATGGATACGTAGAAATATTTGATTTAGAGTCTTTAGATTCTATAGCTAAAATTAAAGTTGGTAGGTATCCTGTTGATATAGTAGAAGATGAAGGATATTTATATGTTTGTAATTTTGGAGAAGGTTCAATAAGCATTATAGATATAATATCATTAAAAGAATATAAGAGAATTCAAATAGGGGGAATGCCAAAAAGCATAATAAAGTATGGAGAAAATACTTATATTTTGGATTATTTAAGAGGAAAATTAATAATTTTTAACTTATTAGATGAAACAGTAAAAGTCATAACAGTAGGTAAAGAACCTAATGCTATGACTTTATATTAATCTTCATCTTTAAAAAGTAAATTCATAATATTATTATATATTTCTGAAGGGTTTTCCTTCCATCTATTAGTTAAAGAAGAGGCTTGCTTTTTGGTAGGTACTGAAACTTTTAAATTTAATAAAAGGTTATCATTTTCTAAAGCTTGCAAATCTACTATGTAAGTGTCATCTTTATTTAAATTATAGATTCCTGTTATAGTTAATTCCTTTTTTATAGATTCTTCAACAGTAAGAAGATAGTCATCGATTATCTTCTTTTTAATTGGAGTTATTCTATTTGAAAAGAAGGATAATACACTGGAACCTTTTTCTGTTATATAAATAAGATTTTTATCATTAACTGTATCATATTGTAATAATTCAGAGGAAATAAGTTCACTTATATATTGTTGTAATGTAAAGTAATTTATAAAGTTATTTTCTAATATTATTTCTGTAAGTTTAGTATTAGTAACAGGGTATTTTAAAGTTTTTATCACATATAATACCAAAAGTTTATTTTCTGCGAGTTCTGCTGAATTTTCGTACATATCGGACCTCCATTTTTGAAAGTATAAATTAATTATAACATAAATATTATTAACTTCCTATTATAGTAATTAATAATATTTTTATAGAATATAATAAATGGAACTTATTATAGGAGGAAAATATGAAAAGAAGATATAAGGTTATAATTGGTACACTTTTACTGATTATGTCTATTTTAAGCTCTTTTATTTTAAAGGATAAAGAATCAATACTAGGACAAGGTGCTATAAACCTTAGTCGACCTATATATAGGGTAAAGGTTGAGGAAAAGGTTATATCATTAACTTTTGATATTAATTGGGCTGAAAATGATGAATTAGATAACATATTAAATGTACTTGATAAATATAATGTAAAAGGAACATTTTTTATTATGGGTGGCTGGGTAAATTATAGCGAAGATAATAAAAATAAATTAATAAATATATACGAGAGGGGGCATGAAATAGGAAATCATAGTTATATTCATCCAATGTTTACAAAAATATCTGATGATAGAATAAAAGAAGAAATAGAGAAAACAGAAAAAGTATTTATGGATAACTTAGGGATAAACTCAAAACTATTTAGATTTCCAAGTGGAGATTACAATGAAAAATCTTATAATTATGTTAATAGTCTAGGATATCAATCTATACAATGGGATGTGGATTCTTTAGATTGGAAAGAATATGGTGCAGATTCTGAGTATAACAGGGTTATTGATAAAGTTTATAATGGGTCTATAGTTTTATTTCATAATAATGCTAAATATACTCCAGGAAATTTAGATA
Source organism: Clostridium sp. (assembly GCA_029257045.1). Classification (GTDB taxonomy): domain Bacteria; phylum Bacillota; class Clostridia; order Clostridiales; family Clostridiaceae; genus Clostridium. The sequence continues at coordinate 23,755 of JARIDB010000092.1, read as the reverse complement.
AGATAATAAGTAAATTAAAAAATGAAGATTACAAATTTATAACTGTAGGAGAAATGATATATAAAGAGGATTTTTACATTGATGAAAAAGGAGAACAGAATAAGAAAAATTAAAAAGGGTTTATTAATTTTAATGTAAAATAAAAATAAAAATAAAGATATTGAAAAATGATGATATAATGTATTATAATGGAAATACATCCTAAAAAGATTAATAATTAAAGCTTAAAAAATTACTAAGGGAGAGAGGGGTTAGTTATGGATAACTTAATGTTAAATAACAAGATTTATTTAGAGGGGACAGTTACATCAGGTCTAGAATTTAGCCATGAGATGTACGGAGAGGGGTTTTATACATTTTCAATGGAGGTAATGAGATTAAGTGATTCAGTTGATAATTTAAACATAACTGTATCAGAAAGATTAATAGCTCATATGGATTTATCAATTGGTCAAGATATTATCGTTGATGGTCAATTAAGATCTTATAATAAATTTGTAGATGGAGCAAACAAACTGATTCTAACAGTTTTTGCAAGAAATATTGAGCCTTGCATTGAGAGAAGTAAAAACCCAAATGAAATATTCCTAGATGGATATATTTGCAAGGAACCTGTTTATAGAACTACACCGTTTGGAAGAGAAATTGCAGATGTGTTACTAGCTGTAAATAGAGCATATAATAAATCAGACTATATTCCAACTATAGCTTGGGGTAGAAATTCAAGGTTTTGCCAAAGTCTTGAAGTTGGTGACAACATAAGAGTTTGGGGAAGACTTCAAAGTAGAGAATATCAAAAAAAGGTTGATGATACAGTAGTTATTAAAAAAATTGCTTATGAAGTATCTGTATCTAAAATGGAAAGAGTTCAAAGTGAAGAAGTTGAGATAAATAAAGATATAACTGAAGAAGAAGTTATGTAAGAATAAGATGAAAAGCTTTGCTTTTCATCTTATTCTTTTAAGTTAGTTATTTGATAAATGTTAATTTGGTTTTTATAGATTATAATGATATTAACTTGCATGAGTTATTAAAAAATCAATTATTTATAGTAATAATTATAATTATATATAGTTTGTAGAAAAATCCTTACATATATAAGTAATATAATATTTAATAAGTAGCATGGAATTAATAAAAGAAAAGTTAAGTGGTTTAGAGAAAAATAAAAATTAAGAATAATTTCAAATTAATAAGTTTATAATAATATTAAATATTAAAAATAAATAAAAGCTGTGTTTTTATAAGGCGTACAAAAATACAAAGTGTATAAATTATTTGGAAATCTTTAAATTATAGACTAATATAAGCATTATAATATAAAAAGATTTTAAAAATGACGGATTAAGATATGAACTTGCAGAAATATAGAAAAAAAGCATTGGTAAACGTTTACTAATTGTTTGTTCTTTCTTTTGTGAAATAAGAAATATTATTAGATATTATTAATACATTAGTAAAATAGAGGTATTTTTTTTAAAATGTTAATTGACAAAATTATATAATATAATATAATTAGTAATATCTACAAAACGGATTGTATGTAGAACGATGAATGGGGGTTTAAAACAAATGGTAAAGTATATAGGAAAAAGGCTATTATCAAGTATAATTACTATTTGGGCAGTTGTGACTATAGTATTCTTCTTAGTAAGAATGATGCCTGGTGGTCCATTTGATGGAGAAAAAATAACACCGGAAATAAAGGCTCAATTAAATGAAAAGTATGGCCTTGATAAACCAGTTGGAGAGCAATATGAGCTTTATATGAAAAATTTATTAAAAGGTGACTTAGGTAAATCAACTAAATATAAAGGTAGAGACGTATTAACAACAATACAAAAAAGCTTTCCAAACTCCGCGAAAATTGGGTTAGCGTCAATTGTCTTCTCAATTATAGTAGGAGTTTTATTAGGAGTAGTAGCAGCACTTAAATCGGGGGAATGGCCAGATAGGGTTTGTATGATAATTGCAACAATAGGAATAACAATACCTAGTTTTGTAATGGGAACCTTCTTGATTTATGTATTTACAATTAAACTAAAGTTGCTACCGGCAACAGGATTAGCAAAACCGAAAAACTACATAATGCCAATGATTGCATTATCAGGTAGCGCAATGGCATCAATAACAAGACTAACAAGAGGAAAGTTAATTGATGTATTAAAATCAGATTATATAAGAACAGCAAAAGCAAAGGGGTTAAGTGCTAGAACAGTAATATTTAAGCATGCTTTAAGAAATTCATTAATTCCAGTTATTACTTACTTAGGACCATTAATAGCAGGAGTATTAACAGGTTCCTTCGTAGTTGAAAAGATATTTGCTATACCGGGACTAGGAAATGAATTCACATTATCAATAACTAATAGAGATTACACTTCATTATTAGGTGTAACTGCATTCTACTGTACGTTAATAGTTGTATGTAACTTATTAGTTGATATTATTTATGTTCTTGTAGATCCAAGAATAAAGTTAGATAACTAAGGGGGTAAAGATGTTGGAAAATACAAAAATAAATTTAGATATTGATAAAGAATTATTTACTCCTCTAAGTGAAAATGAAAAGAATTTTGAACAAGTTGTAAGACCTAGTGTTGGTTATTGGGCAGATGCTTGGAGAAGATTAAAAAATAATAAAGTAGCATTATTTTCTTTAGGATTAATTATAGTAATTGTTTTATTTGCAATTTTTGGACCTATAGTTATGGAAAAGACAAGAGGATTTAATTATTACGAAACAAATTTACAAGGAACAGACATTAGACCTAATGGTGAGCATTGGTTTGGAACTGATAATTTAGGTAGGGATTTATTTGTAAGAGTTATGTATGGTTCAAGATACTCCCTTATAATAGCAATTGCAGCGGCTGCAATTAATCTAGTAATAGGTGTATTATATGGTGGAATTGCAGGCTTCTTTGGAGGAAAAGTAGATAATGTAATGATGAGAATAGTTGATGTATTATATTCAATACCAACTCAAATCTATGTTATTATATTAATGGCTACATTTAAAAGAGAAGGCTCTACAGGCCTTGGTACAATTATCTTGGCTATGGCTATATCCTATTGGGTAGGAATGGCAAGAATAGTTAGAGGTGATATTCTTCAATTAAAACAACAAGAATTTGTTTTAGCAGCTAAGGCTTTAGGTGCTTCAAAGTCAAGAATATTATTTAAGCATTTACTTCCTAACAGTTTAGGATCGATATTAGTAACATTAACATTATTTATACCACAAGCAATATTTACAGAGGCGTTCTTAAGTTTTATAGGATTAGGAATAAATCCTCCTCTAGCTTCATTAGGTACTTTATCAAATGATGCTAGTGGTTTCTTAAATACAGCAGCGTATCAATTATTATTCCCAGCAGGGGCAATATGTTTAATCATATTAGCATTTAATTTGTTTGGTGATGGTTTAACTGAAGCCTTAGATCCAAAGAATAAAAAGTAGGAGGAAGATAGAGTGAGTAGAATTTTAGATGTTAAAAATTTAAGAACCTCCTTTAAAACTCATATTGGTGATGTACAATCAGTAAGAGGTATTTCCTTACATTTAGATAAAGGAGAAGCTTTAGGAATTGTTGGGGAGTCAGGTTGTGGTAAATCAGTTACAATGATGTCAATTATGAGATTATTAGAAGATAATGCAGTAATAACAGCTGATGAAATAACTTTTGATGATAAAGATATAACAAATCCTAAGGAAAAAGTAATGCAAGAGATTAGAGGAAATGATATGGCTATGATTTTCCAAGATCCTATGACATCACTAAACCCACTTTTCACAGTAGGGGAACAATTAACGGAGCATTTAATAAAACATAAAAATATATCGAAAAAAGAAGCAGATAAAGAAGCTATAAAAATGCTGGATTTAGTAGGAATACCAAGTCCGGAAAAAAGACTTTCCCAATACCCACATGAATTTTCAGGTGGTATGAGGCAAAGAGTTATGATAGCTATGAGTCTTATCTGTGAGCCAAAACTTATAATAGCCGATGAACCTACAACAGCATTAGATGTTACAATACAAGCACAAATTCTTGATTTAATGAAGGATTTAAAAGAAAAGGTTAATAGTTCTATTATATTAATTACTCATGATTTAGGAGTAGTTGCTGACCTTTGTACTAGAATCAATGTTATGTATGGTGGAATAATTGTAGAAGAAGGATCTGATGAAGATGTATTCTATAATCCAAAGCATCCATATACTTGGGGATTGTTAAATAGTGTGCCAAATCCAAAGAGTACACAAAGAGAAAAATTAACACCAATAGAAGGTCAACCACCTGATTTGTTAAAACCACCAGTTGGATGTCCATTTGCAGCAAGATGTAAATATGCAATGAAGGTATGTTTAGAAAATCAACCGCCTTTGTTTGAAGTATCACAAGGACATAGAGCTGCTTGTTGGTTATTACATGAAAATGCACCAAAGGTTGAAGCACCAACAAGGAGGGAAGAATAATGGAAAAAAATAATGATGTTATTTTAGAAGTTAAGAACCTATGTAAATACTTCCCTATAAATAAAGGTATGTTTAAAGAAAAGAGCTTTGTAAAAGCTGTTGATAATGTATCTTTTTCAATAAAAAGAGGTGAAACTTTAGGTTTAGTTGGGGAATCTGGTTGTGGTAAAACTACAACTGGTAGAACAATATTGAAGTTATATGAACCAACATCAGGTCAAATAATTTTTAATGGTGAAGATATAACTAATTATAGTGAAAAGAAAATGATAGCATATAGAAGAAAGATGCAAATGATTTTCCAAGATCCATACGCTTCACTTAATCCAAGAATGACAGTTGGAGATATAATAGGAGAGGCTATTGATATTCACGGTCTTTATAAAGGTGATGAAAGAAATAATAGAATAAGATATTTATTAGATAGAGTAGGACTTAATGGTAGTCATATAAATAGATATGCTCATGAATTTTCTGGTGGACAAAGACAAAGAATTGGTATTGCAAGAGCACTTGCAGTACAACCAGATTTTATAGTTTGTGATGAACCTATATCAGCTCTTGATGTTTCAATTCAAGCACAAGTAATTAATATGCTTGAGGAACTTCAAGAAGAGATGGGATTGACATATTTATTTATAGCTCATGACTTGTCTATGGTTAAACATATATCAACTCATATTGGGGTTATGTACTTAGGGCAAATGGTTGAAAAGGGGCCATCAGATGATGTTTACCTTAAGCCAAAACATCCATATACACAAGCATTATTATCTGCGGTTCCAATAGCAGATCCAAAGATTGCAAAATCTAATAAAAGAATAATTTTAGAAGGGGATATTCCATCTCCTATAGATCCAGCTCCTGGCTGTAGATTTAAAGGTAGATGTAAATATGCTATGCCGATTTGTGGTGAAGTAGATCCTGTTCTTAAAGAAGTAGAACCAGGACATTTTGTATCCTGTCATCTATTTAATGAAAAATAATTATAATTAACTAGCTATCAATTGCATAAGCAATTAAGATAAATACAAAATAATAAGGGGGACAATTTTATGAAATCTAATAAGCTTAAGAAAGTATGTGCTGTTGCACTAACACTTGCGCTTGGAATGTCAGTTTTTGCTGGTTGCGGTAACAGCGACTCAACAAAAGGATATTTAATTTATAATTTAGGGGAAGATCCAGATACAATCGACCCTACATTAAACACATCAGTTGGGGGCTCAACAATTATTTCAAATACTTTTGAAGGATTATTGAGACTTGATGAACATGAAAAAGCAATTCCTGGAGTTGCTGAAAAATATGAAGTATCAGCTGATGGACTTGTTTATACTTTTAATTTAAGAAAAGATGCTAAATGGTCAGATGGAGAAGCTATTACAGCTAATGACTTCAAATACTCATGGACTAGAGCATTAGACAAGAATACAGCTTCAGAATATGCATACCAATTATTCTACATTAAAAATGGAGAAAAGTTTAATTCAGGAGAAGCTACAGTAGAAGATTTAGGAATTGAAGTTAAAGATGAGCATACTTTAGTTGTTACTTTAGAAGCAGCTACTTCATATTTCCCTGAATTGATGGCTTTCCCAACTTATTCTCCTTTAAGAGAAGATATAGTTTCAGCTAATGAAGACGGATGGGCTACTGAGCCTGAAACTTATGTTTCAAATGGACCTTTTCAATTAACTGACTGGACTATGAAAGATCAATTTGTATTTAAGAAAAATGATAACTACTGGAATGCTAAAGAAGTAAAAATTCCAGGACTTATTATGAAGATGGTTACCGATCAAAACACAGCACTAGCTTCATTAAAAGCAGGTGAGTTTGATATGATCGACACAGTACCACCAGCTGAAATTGAAAACACAATTAAAGATGGATTAACTACAATTTATCCGAATCTTGCAACATATATGCTAGTATTTAACGTTGGTAAACAATCTACTTTACCAGAAGATGTTAAAGTAGCATTAAGCAATGCAAAAGTAAGAAAAGCTTTATCAATTTCTATTGATAGAAAAGCTATAGTTGATAATGTAACTAAAGCTGGACAAATTCCTGCATATAGCTTTGTACCAAAAGGTATCTTAAATGAAGCAGGAGAAGAATTTGCTAGTATTGAATATTATGATGCAAATAAAGCAAATGTTGAAGAAGCTAAGAAATTATTAGCGGAAGCTGGATATCCAAATGGTGAAGGTTTACCAAGACTTGAATTTATGTACAATACAGAAGGATCTCATAAAGATGTAGCTCAAGTTATTCAACAAGATTGGGCTAAATTAGGAGTTAATGTTGAACTTGCTAACCAAGAATGGAAAGTATTCTTAAATACTAGACAACAAGGTGGATATCAGATAGCTAGACATGGTTGGTCAGGAGATTATGTTGACCCAATGACATTCTTAGATTTATGGGTAACTGGTGGCGGAAATAACGATGCTGGATACTCAAATGCTGAATATGACAAATTAGTTAGAGATGCGAAAGCTGAACAAGATCCAAACAAGAGATGGGACTTAATGCATCAAGCGGAAGGAATAGTAATGGAAGATATGCCAATTATTCCATTATACTATTACACTAAAGTTAAAGCTGCTAAGCCAGAAGTTAAGGGTGTTAGAGTATCTACTTTAGGACACACTTTATTCGATCAAGCATCTATAGAAAAATAATAAAATTAAAAGAAAGGCTTTGCCTTTCTTTTTTTTATTAAATATTAAGTTAATAATAATATAGACGATTTAAAATAGAATAATTTTTTATAATTTTAAAACATCATCCATATTATATAAGCCACAGGTAGTTACACTATACATATATTCGCAAGCTTTTATAGCACCAAAGGCAAATACTTCTCGTGATATAGCTTTATGAGATATTTCTATTATTTCACCGATACCAGCAAAGATAATATCATGATCCCCAATTATAGAGCCACCACGGATAGCATGGATTCCAATCTCTTCTTTTCTTCTTTTACTTTTTCCACTTCTTCCATAAATAAATTCAGAATCATCAGATATAGAATCTTTAATAGTATCTGCTAGTAAGATAGCTGTCCCACTTGGTGAATCTATCTTTTGATTATGATGTTTTTCTATTATTTCAATGTCATAATCTTTATATAAAGTAGGAACTATATTCTTTAAAATTGAGTTTATTAAATTCAATCCTAGGGACATATTTGCAGATCTAAAGATAGGAATAGTTTGACTGATTTTTTCTATAAGATCTAAATCTTCTTCTTTAAAGCCTGTTGAACAAATAATTATAGGTTTATTATTTTTAAGACTTAAATCTAGTATTCCTTGTAAGGCCTCTGCTCTTGAAAAATCTAGTAAAATATCATAGTCTATATCAACTTCTAAGGGGCTAGAAAATATTTTATAATTTAAACTTTCATTCTTATACTTATCAATACCAGCTACTATGTCTATATTAGGAAAGGATTTAGAAACTTCAGTAACTACTGAACCCATTTTTCCAGAGCAGCCATTAATTATTACTTTTATCATAAATTACTCCTTAATCAATAAATTTTGCATTAAAGAACCTTTTAGTAGTTTTAAATTATCCTTATTCATTTCATATAAGGGCAATCTAAATCCACCAACTTCAAAACCCATAAGGTTTAAAGCAGTTTTAACAGGGATAGGATTGTTTTCAATAAATAACTTATTAATTAAATCTAGAGTTTCTAATTGAAGATCTAAGGCTTTTTGACTATCTCCATTTAAATAATTCATAGTCATATCATGTATTTTCTTTGGAATAATATTTGCAACTACAGAAATTACACCTAAACCTCCAAGAGCCATTACAGCTACTATTTGATTATCATTTCCAGAGTAAATATCTATAGAATCCTTGCATAAAGCCTTCATATCAAGTATTTGCATTATATTTCCACTTGCTTCTTTTATTGCAGTTATATTTTTAAGTTTAGATAGTTTAAGGAGATCATTAGGTGTTATATTAACCCCTGTTCTTGAAGGAACGTTATAAACTATTATAGGAGTGTTAACTTCGTTATCTATAGCTTCAAAATGCTTTATTAAGCCTTCAGCATTAGTTTTATTATAATATGGCGTAATAATAAGTAAGGCATCAACACCAACAGTTTCAGCGTATTTACTCATTGATATAGAAGCTTTAGTGTCATTTGTACCAGTGCCTGCAATAACAGGAATTCTTTTGTTTATTATATCAACAGTAAATTTAATAGCTTTTTCACGTTCTTCTACAGACATAGTACTTGCTTCTCCAGTAGTTCCGCAGATAACTATGGCATCTGTATTTTCTTTAATGTGCCATTCTAATAATTCTTCTAATTTTTCAAAGTTAATGGTGCTATCTTCCTTAAAAGGGGTTATGATAGCTACAGCAGATCCTTTAAATATTGGCATTATTTTCACTCCTTATTAATAATTCAGCTATTTGAATAGTATTTAATGCAGCTCCTTTCCTGATGTTGTCAGCAACAACCCAAAGGTTTAATCCGTTTTCTAAACTAAAATCCCTACGAATACGACCTATATAAACTTTATCTTTTCCAGAAACTAATAAAGGGGTAGGATATTTAACTTTATTAGGATCATCCAAAACCTCTATACCTTCTGTGTTTTTTAATAAATTAAAAATATCTTTAATATCAAAGGAATTATAAAATTCTAGGTTTATACTTTCACTATGACTATTGAAAACAGGGACTCTTACAGCAGTTGAAGTAATTTTTAAACTATCATCATGAAGAATCTTTTTTGTTTCTTCAATCATTTTGATTTCCTCTTTTGTATAGCCATTGTCCAAAAAGGCATCTATATGAGGGAGGCAATTTCCTGCTATAGGATAGGGAAAATTCTTAGGTGGTTTTCCATTTAGGCCTTCTTCTAAATCTAAAATACCATTTATACCAGCACCTGAAACTGACTGGTATGTAGAATACACAATTCTCTTAATTTTATATCTATCATTAAGGACTTTAAGAGGAATCATAGCTTGAATTGTAGAACAGTTTGGATTTGAAATAATTCCTTTATGATTTTTAATATCTTCTGGATTTACTTCAGGAACAATTAAAGGAACAGCATCATTCATTCTAAAGGCACTTGAATTATCTATAACAACAGCACCAATAGAAGTAAAAACATTTGCAAATTTTAAACTTACATCTCCTCCAGCAGAAAAAAAAGCAATATTTATTTTTTTATTTTCTATATTTTCTTTGCAGGTTTCTTCAACTAAAATATTTAGATTTTTAAATTTTAGATAAGAACCAGCAGATTTTTTTGATGCGAAAAGATAAAGTTTTTTTATTGGAAATTTTCTTTCTTCTAAAATTTCTAAGAACTTTCTACCTACATTACCTGTAGAACCTACTATTGCAACATTGTACATGTTCTTTCCTCCTTTTATTTTAAATAAAAATTTTTCCGTTTTAATGTAGAAAGAAGCATTATTTAAAATACAATATTTATTATTAATATATAGCTAAGACGAAAATATAGTTCTATTAATTTTAAGTATAAAGAAAACAAAATTGGTAAAAATATTAGTATAAAAATTATAGGGGGTATTAAAGTGAGTAAAACACCATTAAAAAAATTAATAAAATCAAAAATAAAGTCAAATAAAGAATTATCTAGAGAAGAGTCATTAAGGGAAAAATTAAAGTATGAAATAGCTGAAGAATTAGGGCTAAGTGATAAGGTGAATGAATATGGGTGGGGAGGATTAACTTCAGAAGAAACAGGTAGAATAGGAGGGATTATGACTAAAAAGAAAAGAGAACTTAAAATACCAACCAATGATGAAATTTTAGGTAGAAAATAAAATATTATACGTAATAGTGCTATAATATAGGATATACATTGACTAATATAAATTTTACATTTAATATAGTTTTAGAAAACTCTATTTTAAGGAGGAGAAAAAATGACTTATGGTGAGTTTGCTAAAATATATGATGAATTAATAAATGAAGATATTGATTATGAGTATATGTGCAGTAGAATTATAGAAATTTGCAAAGAAGAAAAAATAAGCTTTAATTCTTATTTAGACGTAGCTTGCGGAACAGGTAATGTTACGGTAAAGATTGCAAATAAGTTTAAAGAAGTTTTTGCAGTGGATTTATCTGAAGATATGTTAACAGAAGCTTATGATAAACTAGAAAAAGAAAATATAAGCTGTAATTTAATTTGCCAAGATATGAGTGATCTTTATTTAAATAAGGAGTTTGACTTAATAACTTCTGTTTTAGACTCTACAAATTATATAGTAGAAGAAGAGCAACTTAAAAGTTACTTTGAGGGCATTAAAAACCACTTAAAAGATGATGGCATATTTATATTTGATATAAATTCGTATTATAAATTATCAAATATTTTGGGAAACAATACTTATACTTATAATGAAGAAGAGGTATTTTATGTTTGGGAAAACCTTTTTGAAGAAGATCTATTAAGTATGTATTTAACTTTCTTTGTTAAAAAAGGCAAGCTATATGAAAGGTTTGAAGAAGAACATCTAGAAAAGGCTTATAAAGAAGATTACATAGAAAATATCGTTAAAAATATAGGGTTTGAAATTATAGGAAAATTTGATGGATATTCAAAAGAAAATGTAAATACTTTATCAGAAAGAATAATGTATATTTTAAAAAAATAGTGGAGGAATATAATGGATAAGATAATTAAAGGTACAGCTAAAGATGGAATGATTAGAATAATAGCTGGTGAGACAACAGAGTTAGTTAATAAAGGAAGAGAAATTCATGATTGTACTCCTGTTGCAGCAGCAGCATTTGGAAGAATGTTAACTGCAGGTGCATTAATGGGTTCAACATTAAAATCGGATAAAGAAGTTATGACTTTAAAAATAGATGGTAAAGGCCAAGCAGATGGAATTACGGTAACATCTTATGAAAAGGGAATAGTAAAAGGAATAATAGGAAATCCGCATGGAGACTTACCTTTAAACTCAATAGGAAAATTGGATGTAGGCGGATACGTAGGTAAAAATGGAGATTTTATAGTTATTAAGGATTTAGGCATGAGAGATCCTTATGTTGGAAATGTACCAATATCAACAGGAGAAATTGGTGAAGATTTAGCCTATTACTTTACAGTTTCAGAACAAACACCTTCAGCAGTTGCTTTAGGGGTTTTAGTAGACAGAGATTATAAAATCAAAATGGCAGGTGGATTTATTATTCAAATGCTACCTGATGCAGATGAGCTTTTAGCTGATTTATTAACTTATAGATTAGAGGAAATACCTTCAATCACAGAAATGCTTTCAACTTATGGAAGTATAGAAAAGGTTATGGAATTTATATTTGAAGGAATGGATTTAAAGATATTAGAAGAAACTAATCCAGAGTATAGATGCAATTGCTCTAGAGAAAAAGTTGAGAGGGCTTTAATTTCAATAGGAAAAGAAGAGTTAACTTCAATTTATAACGATAATAAAGAAGAGGAAATTAAATGTAGTTTCTGTAATATAGCTTATAAATTTGATCACGAAGATATAGGAGAATTATTAAGCAAGATATAATGAAAAAAGACTTAGGTTGACTAAGTCTTTTTTATTTTATAGGAAATTATAATAACGCATACTTTGGATAAGTTATTATAATTTCATCATTTAGTTTAGAATGAACATATAATAGTTTGCGATGACTTGGAGTGAACGACGGAATAAGCAAACTATTATATGTTCATTTTTTGGAGGCATCACCCAGATTTGAACTGGGGATAAAGGTTTTGCAGACCTCTGCCTTACCTCTTGGCTATGATGCCTTAATATACTTTAATTATATGATAAAAATTTTATTATGATACCTAATATATAAAATATATTGAAACATTTCTAAATATAAACGTAGTATATATAAAAGAATAATTATAAATATTGTTTTATTAATGTTAATTATCAATTATATTTTATTTTTATAAATTTAAACTATTAAGAAGAATTATTTAAAAAAATTCTTTTAATATAAGAAATAAGATTATAATTAATTTTAAGTTAATTGTAGATTGGTAAAAAAAACTTTCTGAATATAGTTAAAAATTTTATACATACTAATATTATGAAGGGAGTGAAATCCATGCTTGTACTAAAACTTGTATATAATAAAAATATAAATTTTATAAGCGAAATTAATGAACTTAGAACTATTCTAAAGAAAAAACAAATAAATATTGGAGTAGTTGAAAGTGTGGAGCAAGATAGTCATATAGTTAAAGTACTTTGTGATGATAATTGTTATAATGAAAAAACTAAAGGTATAATTAACCTTTATATGAGTAATGTTTTATATAAAGTTATAATAAAAGAATATAAAAACAAAGAAATGTTTCAATTTTTAACAGATAATTATTTTTTTCTAAAGCAAGATGAAATAATTGAAGTTGAAGAAGAAATTATGAGGATTCTTTTATTTGAAGAGGCTATAAAAGCTGAGAACCTTGTTTATTGTATGAATAGGATGAACTCAATAATAGATAAGATAAAGGATTTTTTAGAGGAAAATGCAGAAATAAATATTAATGGTTTTATTAGATTTAGAATGAAAGAACTTAGAGAAGAAATAGAAGAAGTAATAAATAAAATAATAGAAAATTATATGGTTGAAAAAGAATATAAAGAGTTTGTAAAACTGCTTAAGTATTTTGTAGATATACAGGAAAGCAAAATTGATGAAATGCATATAATTATTAAAGAAGATGGTAATTACTTAATAAAAGACAAAAACGGTGACGATTTATTTGTAGAATTTATGAAAGAACTTGTTGAATCAAAAATAGATACAGATGCAAAGATGGAAGATATTTTAATTAGTGGATTAATAACAAATGCACCTAAGGAACTTATAATACATGGAAGAGAAAATTGTTTAAATAAAGAATTTCTTAATACTATTGATAGTGTTTTTGAAAATAGAGTAAATTACTGTAAAAAATGTAACTTATGCAAAGAAAAAGAGTATATTTTATAAATTTATATTGACAAGTATTTTAGGTGATATTATAATAACATTGTTAAGAGGAAACAAGTCGTTTCTCACCTTACGGCTTTGCTTAGTAAGGTAATGTATTCTAATCTTAATTTTATTTTATAAGCTAAATTAAGTTGAATATTATGAGGACGGCATATGCTGTCTTTTTTTATTTTAAAAGATAGTCTGAGAGGAGGATTTTATTATGCCAAAAATGAAAACACACAGAGGTGCGGCTAAAAGATTTAAATTAACTGGAACTGGAAAGCTTAAAAGAGCTAAAGCTTTTAAAAGCCATATCTTAACAAAGAAAAGTGCTAAGAGAAAAAGAAACTTAAGAAAAGCTGCTTATGTTTCAACAACTCAAGAAAAAGCAATGAAAAAATTATTACCATACTTATAGTATATAGGAGGATTGAAACATGGCAAGAGTTAAAAGAGCAGTAAACTCACGTAAAAACCACAAGAAAGTATTAAAACTTGCAAAAGGTTATTATGGTGGAAAGAGCAGATTATTTAAAACAGCAAACGAGTCAGTAATTAGAGCTTTAAGAAATGCTTACGTTGGAAGAAGATTAAAGAAGAGAGATTACAGAAGACTTTGGATAGCTAGAATAAATGCTGCTACAAGAATGAATGGATTATCATATTCAAGATTCATAAATGGAATTAAGTTAGCTGGAATTGATATGAATAGAAAGATGTTATCAGAAATAGCTATTAATGATCCAAAAGCATTTGCTGATTTAGTAGAAGTAGCTAAAGTTCAAATAAACAAATAAACTACTGCGACCTATGGTCGCATTTTTTTGTATTTAATTATAAAAGTTATTTAGAACTAATAAAAAAATTTGAAAAGTGTATAATAAACTTAATTGATAAAAGAGATTATTTAAATTATTATAGTTTTAGAGGTGATATAAATGCAGTTTAAAATAAAGTCGAAAATAAAATTACAAGGGGTTCAAATATTGGTATTAGGGTTTATTTGCGTAATACTAGTAGGCGCAACATTATTATCATTACCTATATCATCAAAAAGTGGAGAAGCTACAAATTTTTTAGATGCAGCTTTTACTGCAACTTCTGCTACTTGCGTAACAGGATTAACTACTTTAAATACAATAGAACATTGGAATATATTTGGTCAAGTTATTATTATGCTACTAATTGAAATAGGAGCTTTAGGATTTATGTCCTTTGCTTTATTATTTTCAATAGCCATTGGAAAAAAGATAACTCTAAGGGAAAGGTTATTAATGAAAGAAGCATTAAATACATTCTCAATACAAGGTCTTGTAAAAATGGTTAAGTACGTTATTTCTTTTACTCTTTTAGTGCAATTTTTTGGAGCACTTTTACTATCAACTCAATTTGTTTCAGAGTATGGAATAGTAAGGGGGATGTATTATAGCATTTTCCATGCTGTATCATCTTTTGGAAATGCAGGTTTTGACTTATTTGGAGATAGCTTAATAGGATATAATAGTAATATAGTAGTAATAACAGTGATAAGTACTCTTATAATAATAGGCGGTCTTGGATTTACAGTATGGAGTGAAATTTATGAGTTTAAAGGACTTAAAAAACTTTCTATACATTCAAAAATTGTTATAATAACTACACTTATTTTAATTTTTGGAGGAACATTTTTAATATTCTTATTTGAACATAATAATCCAGGTACTTTAGGGAATATGACTTTAAAGGATAAGATATTAAATTCAGCTTTTGCATCAATAAGTCCTAGAACGGCAGGATTCCTTAGTATAAATATTAATAATATGACTACTGCAAGTAAATTCTTAACTATATTATTAATGTTTATAGGTGGTTCTCCAGGATCAACAGCTGGAGGTCTTAAAACTGTTACTTTTGCAATGATATTTTTAACAGTAAGATCAGTAATTAAAGGTAGGGAAGATACAGAAGCCTTTGAGAGGAGATTTTCAAAGGAACTTATTTATAAAGTTTTTACTTTATTATTTTTAGGAGTTTCACTTCTTATAGTAGTAACTATGTTATTAACCTTAACAGAAAAGGGAGTACCATTTTTAACTTTACTTTATGAGGCAACTTCTGCATTAGGAACTGTTGGATTAACACTTGATTTAACAGCTAATTTAACGAATGTAGGTAAACTTTTAATCATGTCTCTTATGTACATAGGTAGACTTGGACCTTTAACCGTATTACTTGCTCTAAGGAGAAAAGATAAAAAAACAGGGTATAAATATCCAGAAGCGAAAATTTTAATAGGATAGGAGATTTTTTATAATGAGTAATAAACAATTTGTAATAATAGGACTTGGTAGGTTTGGGGCTTCCATAGCTAAAACCTTACATGCCCTAGGAAATGATGTTTTAGCTATAGATAAGGATGAAGATATAGTACAAGAAATATCAGATGAAGTAACTCATGCAGTCCAACTAGATGCTACAGATGAAAATGCTTTAAGATCTTTAGGAATAAGGAACTTTGATGTAGCTGTTGTAACTATTGGAGACAATATACAGTCAAGTATTATGGCAACTCTTTTAGTAAAAGAACTTGGAGTAAAATATATAATTGCAAAAGCACAAAGTGATTTACACTCAAAGGTTTTATATAAGATAGGTGCTGATAGAGTAGTATTACCAGAAAAAGAAATGGGTGTTAGAATAGCTCATAACCTTGTATCTACAAATATTTTAGATTATATAGAATTATCACCAGATTATAGTGTAATAGAAATACAAGCTTCAGAAAATTGGGCAGGAAAGACTTTAAATGATTTAGGACTTAGGAGTAAATATGGAATTAACATAATGGCAATAAAAAGAGGAAATGATGTTAATATATCACCACTTGCTGAAGATGTTATAGAAAGCGATGATGTTATAGTTGCAATAGGTTCAGGAGAAGATTTAAGTCGAATAGAAGGTGTTGTTGTAAACACTAAATAATGGGGGAAAGCCTTGATATATATTGAAAGTAAAGATAATAATTTGTTTAAAAACATAAAAAAACTAAAAGAAAAAAGATATAGAATTAGAGAAAATAAATTTCTTTTAGAAGGATTTCGGATAGTTGAAGAAGCTATAAAAGCTAAAGTAGATTTAGAATATATAGTAATAAATATAGAGTTACAAGATAAGGTGGAAAATTTAGAAGTTTATAAAGAAAACAGTAAAATTATATTTTTATCAAAAACTTTATTTATTCAATTGTCAGATACGGAAAACTCTCAAGGAATTATAGCTGTAGTTAAAAATAAAATAAATGATAAGAATATTGAAGGAAACTTTTTTGTGATTTGCGATAAGGTGCAGGACCCTGGGAATTTAGGAACTATAATAAGAACATCACATGCAGCAGGGGTTGAAGGTATAATATTAACTAAAGGCACCGCTGATATATATAATGAAAAGACTATAAGATCTACAATGGGTTCTATATTCTATATTCCAATTTATTATGATGATGAAAACTTTTCGATAATAAAAGATCTTAAAGATAAAGGAGTTAGCTTAGTTGCAACTTCCCTTCAAGGAGCTAGAAATTTTTTTGAAGAAGATTTAAAAGGAAAAATAATGATAGCAGTTGGAAATGAAGGTAATGGAATTAGTGAGGAATTATTTCACCTTTCAGATAAAAAGGTGAAAATTCCAATGCCTGGAGAAGCAGAATCATTAAATGTAGCTGTTGCCACATCCATAATTTTATTTGAAAAAGTAAGGCAAAATTTGATATAGAAGTAATTAGAAATTTCTATTGAAATTAAATAGTTTTATTTGTATAATAAATAATAATCGAATAATGAAAAACTATGATTGAGAAAGTAGATATAAAGGGTTTTTAAAGGGAAAATTAGCCTTAGACTGAAAGCTGATTTAAAGGAATTTATATTGAAGTTCCCTCAGGAGTTCTAGTTGTGAAATTAATAGTAGCTTCTAGCGGTTTAAGCCGTTAATTAATTGAGTTGGGTTTATAGAATTTTTCTATAACCAATTAGGGTGGTAACGCGATAACTTCGTCCCTTTTTAGGGAGGAGGTTTTTTTGTTTTAAGAAATTATAATAACTCTATCCTATGTATAAGTTATTATAATTTCTTAATTAAGTTAATAGTGAAGATATAATGGTTTGCGATGACTTGGAGCGTAGCGAGGTCATAAGCAAGTATTATATGGTCATAGTTTATTTACTATAAAAGGAGGATATAAAATGCAAGAAAAACTTAACGAAATAAAAGATAATGCTTTAAAAGAATTAGAAAGTGCAAAAAATAGCTCAGAATTAGAAGAAATAAGAGTAAAGTATTTAGGTAAAAAGGGAGAACTAACAACTATTTTAAGATCAATGGGTGGTTTATCTAAGGAAGAGAGACCTATCGTTGGTAAATTAGTTAATGAAATAAAGAAAGAAGTAGAAGACGAAATTGAGGCTACTACAAAGATAATAAAAGTTAAAGAAAGAAATACTAAATTAGCTTCAGAAGTTATAGATATATCATTACCAGGAAACAAAAATGTAATAGGTAAGAGACATCCTCTTGATTTAACTTTAGAATCCATGAAAGAAATATTTATTTCTATGGGATTTACTATAGAAGAAGGACCAGAAGTTGAACTTGATCGTTATAACTTTGAAGCACTAAATATTCCTAAGGATCATCCAGCTAGAAGTGAGCAAGATACTTTTTATATTAACGATAATATAGTACTTAGAACTCAAACTTCACCAGTTCAAATTAGAGTTATGGAAAATCAAGAACCACCAATAAAAATGATAGGACCAGGTAAGGTTTATAGAGCAGACTCTGTTGATGCTACCCACTCACCTATATTCTATCAAATGGAAGGTCTTGTAATAGATAAGGGAGTTACTTTTGCAGATTTGAAAGGAACTTTAGAATTGTTTGCTAAGAAAATGTTTGGAGATAAGGTTAAAACCAAGTTTAGACCTCATCACTTCCCATTTACGGAACCTTCAGCAGAAATGGATGCTACATGTTTCGTATGTGATGGGGAAGGCTGTAGAGTATGTAAAAATAGTGGATGGATTGAATTATTAGGTTGTGGGATGGTTCACCCTGAGGTTTTAAGAAACTGTGGAATAGATCCAGAAGTATATAGTGGTTTTGCTTTTGGTTTTGGAGTGGATAGAATGGTTATGCTTAAATATGGCATAGATGATATAAGACTTCTATACGAAAGTGATATGAGATTTTTAAATCAATTTTAATTAAACAGGAGGGAAAGAAATGAAAGTACCATATAATTGGCTAAAAGATTATGTTGAAATAAATGTTAATGCTAAAGAACTTGGAGATATACTAACTCTTACAGGTTCAGCTTTAGAGGAAGTAATTACACAAGGTGATGTAATTAGAAATATTGTAACAGGAAAAATAGTTGAAATAACACAACATCAAGATGCTGAAAAGTTGAAAATTTGTCAAGTTAATATTGGAGAAGAAACTATCCAAATAGTAACAGCAGCAACGAATATGAAGGAAAATGATATAGTGCCAGTAGCACTTCATAAATCAATATTAGCTGATGGAACAGAAATTAAAAAAGGTAAGCTTAGGGGGGAAGTATCAAATGGTATGTTCTGTTCTGAAGAAGAACTTGGGATAGCTGGAGATGAACCAGTTCATGGACTTATGATATTACCTTCTGATGCTCCTCTTGGAATGGATATTAAAGAATACTTAGGTCTTAATAAATCTATACTAGATTTTGAAATAACATCAAATAGACCAGATTGTTTAAGTATATTAGGTATGGCAAGAGAGTCAGCAGCAGCTTTAAGAGTAAATTACAAAATGCCTAATTTAAACTATGAAGTTTTAGGCAAAGGTAATATAAAGGATAGTTTAGAGGTAGAAGTTAAAGATACCTTATGTAATAGATATATGGCTCGAAAAATAACTAATGTTAAAATAATGCAATCACCAGGCTGGATGCAAGAAAGATTACTTGAAGCAGGTGTTAGACCTATAAATAACATAGTTGATATTACAAACTTTGTTATGCTTGAAATTGGTGAACCAATGCATGCTTTTGATAGTAGACAAATAGAAAGCGGAAAAATAGTAGTTGAAAGATCAAAAGAAGATGAAAAGTTTATTACTTTAGATGAAGTAGAAAGACAATTGAGTAGTAATTTCCTTTGCATTAAAGATGGAGATAAAACTGTAGCTTTAGCAGGGATTATGGGAGGCTTAAATTCAGAAATAAAAGAAGACACAAAAGAAGTTATTTTTGAAGCTGCGAGTTTTAATGGAACAAATATAAGAATAAATTCAAAAAAACTTAATTTAAGAACAGAAAGTTCTTCAAGATTTGAAAAGGATATAGATCCGAATCTAGCAAAAGTAGCATTAGATAGGGCTTGTGCCTTAATATGTGAATTAAAGGCTGGAGAAGTTGTAGGTGGAACTATTGATATTTACAACAATAAAAAAGAAATAAGTGAAATAACAGTTGATTCTAAATGGATAAATAAATTCCTAGGAACTGAAATATCAAAGGAAGATATGAAAAAATATCTTGACTTAGTAGATTTAAAAACTGTAATTAATGGAGATAATTTAGTTATAACAATTCCAACATTTAGAATCGATATTGCTATAAAAGAAGATATAGCAGAAGAAGTTGCTAGAATTTATGGATATGAAAATATACCAACTACTATATTTAAAGTCTCAACGGAAAGAGAACCAAGATATAAAAGGGAAATACTAACAGAAACAGTTATAAATGCTATGATAGGTAGTGGAGTTAACCAATCTATTAGTTATTCTTTTGTATCTCCAAAGGTATTTGATAAAATAAATATTCCGGAAAATAGTGAATTAAGAAATGTAGTGAAGATTAAAAATCCATTAGGGGAAGATTACTCTGTAATGAGAACAACAACAATTCACTCAATGATGGAATCTTTAGGCAGAAATTATTCTAGAAATAATGATTATGTAAGATTATTTGAAATAGGTAAAATTTATATTAAAAATCAAGATGAAAATAAGCTTCCAGAAGAAAAAGATATTTTAACAATAGGTATCTATGGAGAAGCTGACTATCTAGATCTTAAAGGAATAGTAGAGAATGTAGTAGAATCTTTAGGATTAAATAAGGTTAAGTTTGTTCGCGAAAGTGAAAATTTAAGTTATCATCCAGGAAAAACAGCTAATTTAATGGTTGGAAAAACTAAGGTTGGAGTACTTGGAGAAGTTCATCCAGATGTATCAGAAAACTATGGAATAGATACAAATTGCTACTTAGCAGAACTTGATTTAAGTATATTATTTAATTATGCAGATATATCTAAAAAATATAAGGCTTTACCTAAGTTCCCGGCAGTAACAAGAGATATAGCTTTACTTGTTAATGACGAAGTATTAGTTGAAGAAATTGAAGATACAATTAAAAAAGCTGGTGGAAATTTAGTTGAAACAGTAAAGTTATTTGATATTTACAAAGGAGCTCAAATTCCAGAAGGGAAAAAGAGCATAGCCTATGCTATAGTTTATAGAGATGAAAAGAAAACATTAAAAGATAATGATGTAAATAAAGTTCATGATAAAATATTAAGAAGTTTAGAATATAAATTAGGAGCTACTTTAAGAATATAATGAGATCTTTTAATATAAGCTACATATAAAATGTAGCTTATATTTTTTTATTTAGAAAAATATAGAATTTTTTTAATATTTAATGCGCGATTATGTTCACCTTTTTTATATAAAGAGAAAAAGCGTTGTAAACTAGAAAAATATACATTCTTTTTAATATTTATGTTAGAATAAAATTAAAGATAATTATTAGGTAAAGAGGTGTAGTATGAATAGGGTAACTATTAAAATAAATGGGGTTGAATACAACTTAAAAGGTAGAGAAAATGAAGAATATCTAGTTAAGGTTGCAAATTATGTAGATAGTAAAGTTAAAGATATACAAAATGCTAGTAAAGGTCTTAGTTCTACAGCTATAGCGACCCTAGCTTCTTTAAATATATCAGATGAATTATTTAAGGCAGACATAGAAATAGAAAGTCTTCTTAAAAAAAATACATCTTTAGAAGAAAGAAATAATACACTTAAAGAAAGAATAAAGGAACTTAAGGATTCAATAGAAGAAAGAGACTTTAATAATTTAAGAATAATTGAAAAGTTAAAAAATAAGATTAGTAAATTAGAAGAAAATAAAAATTCGGAAGTTATTATGGAAGAATTAAATATAAAATCAAAGGAAATTAATGATTTTAAAGAAGCTTTAGAAATAAAAGAAGAGCATTATTTTAAGGAAGTAGAAGGTTTAAATAAGGAATATGAAATTCTGTCAGAAGAATATAATAAAGTTAAAAATAATTCTGATAAAATTAAAGTAAGATACAAAGAAAATAAATTTCAATTACAAAATGCAAAATATAGAATATTAGATTTAGAAAAAAAGTTGTTAGATACTAGAATAGATTTAGCTAAAGAGAAAAAAAAGAAAAATGCATTACTAAAGAATGTATAATTACTTATAAACAGCTTAGCTTTTGAGCTGTTTTTTCTCTATTTATTAAAATTAAACTTAAATGATGAAATTAGGAGAAGTATTCATGAATAAAGTAGAAGTTTTAGCCCCAGCAGGGAGTATGGAAAGTCTTTTTGCAGCAATTAATAAAGGCGCAGATGCAATTTATTTAGGTGGAAATAAATTTTCAGCTAGAGCATATGCTTCAAATTTTGATAATGATAATATGATTAAGGCTATAGATTATGCTCATTCCTATGGAGTTAAGGTCTATGTAACATTAAATACTATAATTAAAGATAACGAGATAGAAGATGCAGTAAAATATGCAGGATTTTTATATGAAATAGGGGTAGATGCATTAATAGTTCAAGATATTGGATTATTTAAAAGAATAAAAGAAGATTATAATAATTTTGAAATTCATGCCTCAACTCAAATGACTATTCATAATGGAGAAGGAGCTTTATATTTTAAAGAAAAGGGTTTTCAAAGAATAGTTCTATCAAGAGAATTATCTTTAGAGGAAATTAAATATATTTCTAAAGATTTAAATATTGAAACAGAAATATTTGTACATGGAGCTTTATGTGTATCATATTCAGGACAATGTCTTATGAGTTCTATGATAGGTGGAAGAAGTGGAAACAGAGGAAGGTGTGCTCAACCTTGTAGAATGGAGTACACTTTAAAGGGAAATAATTCAGGTGAGAAAAAGGCTTATTTATTAAGTCCAAAAGATACTTGCACAATTGAAGATATTGATAAAATTATAGATTCAGGAGCCTACTCATTAAAAATAGAAGGTAGAATGAAGAGACCAGAATATGTAGCTGGAGTAGTAGATAACTATAAAAAAGCAGTAGAAAAAGCTTTATATAATAAAGAATTTAATATAAAGGCCGGAAAAAAGGAATTACTTCAATTATTTAATAGGGGTGGGTTTTCAACAGCTTATCTTCATAAAAATTTAGGTAAAGATATGATGAGTTTTGATAATCCAAAACATGCAGGTGTAGCTCTTGGAAAAATTGATGAGAATGGAGAAATTATATTAAAGGAAGATATATCTTTAGGAGATGGGTTTAGATATAGAGATGCAGGTTCTACAGTTAATAAGATACTTTTATCTGGTAATGAAGTAAAGATAGGTCAAAAAGGGGATAAAGTAAAACTATATCCTTTAGGATATAAAAAAGGTGATTATATATTTAAATCCCTAGATAAAAAACTTTTTAGCTCTTTAGAGGAAGATCTAAAACCTTATAACAGGAAGATAGAGCTTAATGGAGTAATTGATTTTGAAATAGGAAAACCAATCAAATTATCAATTAATTATGAAAATAAGAATTATGAGTTTCTTGGGGAAATAGTAGAAAAGGCGGAAAAAAGGCCTCTTGATAAAGCTAGGATTAAGGAATCTTTAAATAAATCAGGAAATTCACCTTTTAAAATAGAAGAAATTGATTTTAATATTTATAACGAAGGATTTTTAAGAGCTTCAGATTTAAATAATTTAAGAAGAGATGCTCTTGAAGGGATTTCTAAGAGTATAAGTAAATCTTATAGAAGAAAAAGGCCTTTTATAAAAGATAGGAAATATGAAAGCTTTAATAAAGACAATAATATAGAAGTTTTATATCAATGTATAACTAAAGAACAACTAGAAACATTAGTGAATCTTGGTGTACAGGATATAGCAGTAGATATATTTAGTAGGGAAGAAAAAGCAGCAACT
>JARIDB010000044.1 GCA_029257045.1 Clostridium sp. | reverse complement strand
CTGATAATAAGCTATTATATTTATATAATTAGTATATTTAATCAAAGTTTTTATTTTAACAAAATTATTATTACCTGAAATTAATATTGTTAAATATATAATTGTGAAAAACAAAAATATTTGTATTAATTTATAGATTCTTCTTTTTGAAGTTTTTCTTAAATAATTTAAAAATGTAAATAAAATTAATATTAAAATCAACTTTATTATGTTAAATAAATCAATTGTTATTTGTTTTTCAGTAATAACATTTAAATGAATTATATTTAAAAATAAATATATATATATAAATACTTTCATGAATTTTAACTTACTACTATAAAAAAGTTTATTATTATTATTTATATCCAAATTAATTCTCCTTTTTTTATATTCCTACATAATTTTACACTCTCTACCTTTATATGTAAATAAGATTATGAAACTTTCTACTTTATTTTTTATTTTGTACAAATTAAAGATTTCTTAAGTATTAATATATATATTTGTAACTTTTTTAAGATATGTTATACTATTTTTAGTTAAAATTATATTTTAATGATTATGAATAATATTTTAGGTGATACTATATGATAGGTATTTTTTAAGGGAGTGAAGAAAATTAATATAAAATCTATAATAAGCATTATAGCTTCAAAAATAACAATCTTTATAACAAAAAACTTGTTAAAAGGGGGCACTACCTTCCCTGGAAGGGTTGCTCTTAAAATAGATAGTAATATATTATCTAAAGTTTCAAAGGGATATAAAGTTATATTAATAACAGGAACTAATGGAAAAACTACTACTACTAATATGATTTATAATATTATTAAAAGTAGTAATAAGAAAGTCATTACTAATAACACAGGCGCTAATTTATTTGCAGGAATAGTTACTACTTTTATTGATAACTATAAATTCTTTACTAAAACTCAAGAATCTTATGCTGTTATTGAAGTAGATGAAGCTAACTTAAAGTATATAACAAAGTTTATAACACCTGAAATAATAAGTGTAACAAATTTATTTAGAGACCAACTTGATAGATATGGTGAAGTTTATACTACATTAACTAAAATTTTAGAAGGTATTGAATTAACTAAAGAATGTACTTTGGTTTTAAACGGAGATGAATCTCTACTTGGAGGTCTTGATTTACCAAACAATACTGTATTTTATGGTTTTAATGCTAATTTAACAGATACAAAAACTGTAGATATAAATGCTGATGCTAAGTTCTGTAAGTTCTGTAAATCCCCCTATGAATATAATCATATAACTTATAATCATCTTGGAGATTTCTACTGTACAGGCTGTGGATATAAAAGATCCGAACTTAAATATGCTGTAAATGAAATCCTAGATTTATCACCAGATAGCTCTTCTGTTATTTTAAATGATTTAAATGTAACAATTAGTCAATCTGGAGCTTATAACATCTATAATGGATTATGCGCATATGCTGTAACTAAAGAACTTGGAATGGAAGATTCTATAATTGAAAAATCTCTTCAAAATCAGAGTTCTAGCTTTGGAAGACAAGAAACTTTAAATATCGATGGGAAAGATGTTAGGATAATATTAGTTAAAAATCCCGCAGGATATAATCAAGCTTTAGATACTCTTTGCTTAAACAAAGAGGCCTTTGATGCAGCATTTTTATTAAATGATAATTATGCAGATGGTACTGATGTTTCTTGGATTTGGGATGTAGATTTTGAAAAACTTAATAATTTAAATATGAATACTATATTTATATCTGGAATAAGAGCTTATGATATGGCTGTTAGACTAAAGATAGCAGGTTTAGATAAAGATAACTTCGTTATTGAAGAAACCTTTGAAAGCTTAACAGAGAAAATAAAATCTAGTACTAACCATAAAGTTTATGTCTTAGCTACTTATACAGCTATGATAAACTTTAGAAAATATCTACATACCAAAGGTTATATTGATAAAATTTGGTAATTAAGGGGGTCTTTATATGGAATTAAATATTTGTCATCTATACCCTGATTTACTTAATGTATATGGTGATGTTGGAAATATACTAATACTTAAACATAGAGCTGAAGCAAGAGGAATTAAAGTTAATTTATTTAATTGTTCTTTAAATGATAAATTAGATGTAGATAATACAGATATTCTATTCTTTGGTGGAGGTCAAGACTTTGAACAATCTATAGTTTCCAAAGATTTAAAAGATTTAAAAAATGACGATTTAAAGAGATATATTGAAGATGAAAAAGTTCTTCTTGCTATTTGCGGAGGATATCAATTACTTGGTAACTATTATATTACCCCAGACGGTGAAAAAATTGAAGGTCTTAGCATCTTAGATATTTATACCGAAAGTGGAACTAATAGATTTATTGGTAATACAGTTATTCATAATGAAGATTTTAATGAAACTTATGTAGGTTTTGAAAATCACTCAGGAAGGACTTATACTAATGGATTAAAACCATTAGGGACTTGTATTACTGGATATGGTAATAATGGAGAAGATAAAAAAGAAGGTTGTATTTATAAAAACACCTTCTGCTCTTATTTCCACGGATCTTTGCTATCAAAAAATCCAGAACTAGCTGATAGATTTCTTAATCTTGCTTTAAACAAGAAATATGGAGATGTTACTTTATTGCCTTTAGATGATGATTTAGAATTAAAGGCAAAGTCTACTATATTAAAAAGGGTGAACATATAATAATTTGCTTATTCCGTCGCTACGCTCCAAGTCATCGCAAATCATTATATGTTCACTATTAACTTA
>JARIDB010000058.1 GCA_029257045.1 Clostridium sp. | reverse complement strand
TTAGGAAGATATATAATAACACCACAAATCTTTGATATATTAAAAGAGACAAAACCTGGTAAGGGGGGAGAAATTCAATTAACAGATGCTCTTCAAAGTTTAATAGAAAATGAAGCCATGTATGCTTATAACTTTGAAGGTAAAAGATATGATGTTGGAGATAAATTAGGATTTTTACAAGCAACTGTTGAATTTGCTCTAAAAAGAGACGACTTAAGAGAACCTTTTATGAACTATTTAATAAATAAAGATTGGGATCTTTAAAAATATATAATTAATTTAATATAGTTAATTAATTAAGCATCTACAAAAGGTTATTTGTAGATGCTTATTTCATTATATAAAAATACCTTATATTTTAATTAAAGAAAATCTTTATAGTATAGAGATTAATTTAATATATTTATTAGTTTAAGTATCTATTTTTTGAATACATATTAGAAAAACCTAAAAGTATAAACATTGATGTTATTACTTTTAATGTATCATAATAACAATCTATTATATTCATAAAGTTAAAGAGCATAAAAGAAATCATTATTCCAATTAGTATTGATTTTGTTATAGAATTGTTACAATTTTTTATATTTTTATATAATGTGTACAAAGTTAAGATTGTGAAGATTATTAAAAGTATAGTTCCTAAAATACCTAATTCGCTTTGAAATTTTAATAATACGTTATGAGGGTGAAGGGGAGTATAACTTTCACCGATAAGATAGCTAGGATTACTATTAATATAGTCTTTATATCTTAATGTGAAGTTTCCATAACCCAGCCCTGTAAAAGGTTTATGCTTTATCATTATTTTAGTTAGTTCCCATATTTTAATTCTACTACTATTTTGACTTGCATCAAAAATACTAAAGAGCCTATCTCTGCTTTGAGGCGTTATTAGTAAAATTAGAAATAGGAAAAATGAATATAAAAGAAATCTTTTATTATATATTATAGCTACTAGTATAAATCCGAACAATAAGGCTATCAGGGCATTTCTTGATTGAGATAATACAATATTAACTATAAGTAAAATAATAGATATTGATAATACTATTTTTTCATTTCTTTTTTTACTATTTAAAAGTAGCATAATTAATATAAATATAGATAAAATAGAATAAACACCTAAGTTATTAGAATTTTCTAAAAAGGATGATATTCTATTATCAGAGTTTACTGCAACATCCATAACCTCAAAATTTAAAAATTGATATATAGATATTAAACTGGAAAAAATAGCAACTCCTAAGAAAGCACTTATTAATAAGTTTCCTATATTCTTATTTCTAAACTTATATGAAATAGTATAGTATATAAAAATATACATTGAAAATCTAATACTACCAGTAAAAGCAGCTCTTTTAAAGGTTGCTATAATAGTAGATAAATACATTAAAATATTTAATGCAATTAATGAAGTGAAAATTTTATCTTTTTTTAAAGTTTTTAAGTTTTTAAAAACTAGTTTACGCTCATCTTTAATAATAATAAATCCAGCTAATTGTACAACAAATAATAAATATAATATTGCATCTGAATTTATTAAGCCATAGCTTGGCAAAATAGGATAAAGAATTATAAAAGACAGAGTTAAAAAGTTTAAGGACTTTTTATATAATTGCATAATTTAACCTCATTTTATTTAATTTAAAATAGAAAATTATAATTAACTTAATTATCTTGGAATTAATCCAATTTTCTTTTGCATTTTTCTTAAAGTTTTATTTGAGATATAGTTAGCCTTTTCAGCACCTTCTTTATAAACACTTTCAAGATAACTTTTATCCTTTAAGATTTCTTTAACTTTTATTTGAATTGGTTCTAATTCAGAAATAATTGCCTCAGCTACATCTTTTTTTAATTCAGCATAGCCTTTATCCTTATAATACTCAACTAATTCTTCAATATTTGAACTATTAATTGCTATTAATAAATCAAGAAGATTTCTAACACCAGCTTGTTCATCATTATAATTTATAACTCCAAGGCTATCAGTAACAGCTCTTGAAACTTTTTTTCTTATAACTTCTGGTGGATCCATCATTAAAATATAAGAATTTGGATTATCATCAGATTTAGACATCTTTTTATTTGGTTCTTGTAAGCTCATAATTTTAGCTCCAACTTTAGGGATATATCCATCAGGGATTTTAAAGGTAGGGCTATAAGTGCTATTAAATCTAGTTGCAATATCTCTTGCAAGCTCTAGGTGTTGTCTTTGGTCAAGACCTACAGGTACTAAATCTGTATTATATAATAAAATATCTGCAGCCATTAAAACTGGATAGGTAAATAAACCAGCACCAATAGATTCTCCATATCTTTGGGATTTATCTTTGTATTGAGTCATCCTGCTTAACTCACCCATATAAGAGCTGCAGGTTAATAACCAAGAAGCTTCAGCATGAGCTGGTACATGAGATTGAATAAATAAGGTATTCTTTTTAGTGTCTATTCCAGAGGCTATATAAATTGCTAACATTTCTAAAGTTTTTTGTCTAAGTTCTTTGGGGTCTTGCTTTACTGTTATTGCATGCAAATCAACAACACAAAAATAACAATCAAATTCTTCCTGTAGTTTAACCCAGTTTTTTATAGCACCTAAATAATTACCTAAGGTAGGATTACCAGAAGGTTGGATTCCACTAAAGATAATTTTTTTGTTTTCTATATTATTTTCCAAAATAAGTACTCCTTTCGTCAATTAACAATTAACAATGTAAAGTTTATAATTTAGTAAATTGAATTAGCTATTAGATTCTTCATTATTTATTGTTACGTTAATCATATAATTAATTATAGATTTCAAAAATTATACTGTCAACAAAGTAAAAGGAAAGTAATAATAAAGTTAGTACTCCTTGGCAATTACTAAATCATTAAAAATAAGAATAGAAGAAAATCCAATAAAAGAATAAATTGATATAATAGGAAACTTAATGATTATAGTTAAAATTAAAAAGAAAATTATTAAAGTAAATAAAAACTTTAAAAGATTCATTTTGTTACCTCCATTTATTAAAAGTATATTTAGTGTGTGCAAAAAAAGAAAAAATTACACATAATAAAGGTGAACATATAATAGTTTGCTTATTCCGTCACTATGTTCCAAGTCATCGCAAACCATTATATGTTCACTATTAACTGGAGGATGAAATTATAATAACTTATCCAAGGGATGCGTTATTATAATTTTCTAAAGAATAAAAAAAGACTAACCTTTAGGTTAGTCTTTACAAACAGAAACTATCTTCTGTTGTTTTGTGCTTTTCTAGCTCTTCTACAATCTGGACATCTTACTGGTTCGTTGTCAAATCCTTTTTCTTTGTAGAATTCTTGCTCTCCAACTGTGAATAAGAAATCATTACCACAATCTTTACAAACTAATTTTTTATCTTCCATTTTAAAATCCTCCTTAAAATTCATAGGTACAAATTGATATTATCTTCTTATATCATAAAATGAATTTTAAGAATAGACTAAATATCGAATTTTTCCTAATAATTTATATATCATATTTATTATATCATAGAATAGATTTATTGCAATAATAAATCTATAAAAGAATAATTATTATGATAATTTAATTTCTTTTTTTTTATTCTTCTTGTTATAACTAATTTTATAAAATGAAAATACTATTAATGGAATAAATATGAAGCCTATTAAATTAATTATTTGTAGGTATTTTAATAAATAATATAGGTAATAATTATTTGCTCCAAAATACACAGCTAAACTAAAAACAATAAATGAATATATTCCAATAAAAACAGGTTTATTTTTAATATATTTATGAAAAATAATCAAAAGGCTATAAGTAGATAAAATATATTTTATAAAGAAACCTAAAACAGTTTGAATTAGGAAAAACATTTCTCCAAATTCTATAAAACCTGCAAATTCTAATCTTTGAGAAAGAATAAATTCTGGATAGAATATATTAGATACTCTTAAAGGACCAAAAGCTGTTATTATGCTGATTATAGAAGCTACAGATATAACTGCTACTATTATTCCACCTTGGAAAGAATGTTTTCTTATATTTTTATAATCATAAATATATCTTAAATAAGGAATCGAAATCATAAAAACTGAGTAACATCCTAAAATATATAAGGATGTAGTAAAAAGGTTTAATGATAAACCATTTTCTAATACAGGAAGAAGATTATCAAGGTTTGCATACTTTTGACTGAACAAGATAAAAAGTATACTGTTAATTATCAAGAAGAAGGTGCATACAAGAACAAAGATTAAGAGTGTTCTTAACTTTTTTGAAAATATAAAAAATGTTGGAAATAGAAAAAATATTAATGCATACCATACTGGTGTCTGTAAAAATAAGGTTGAATGTAGAGCATTAACTTCTACAGCAGCAGATTCTAGAGCATTTACAAAAAGTGTTATGCTAAATAAATAAAGTAGGGATAAACCTAATAATTTAGGCATAGAGCCAATAAATATATCGTTTATATCATAACTATTAGTTTTAAACATAATGTTGACTATATATATAAGTATAGCTACAAAGACTATAGCTGCAATAATAGTAGATATCCATGTGTCTCTTCCCCCTATATTTATAAAAATAGAAGGATAAGTCTTTAAAGATATAAGGGAAACTCCAACTATAAATAATATAAAATGTTTACTAGAAATTCTATTCATATAAGATCCTCCAAATAATAGATTTTAAATTACAACTGAATTTTGTTATCCTTTAGGAAATTACAATAAATTCATCTGTGGCATTTAACATTGAGTGAGAAAGTTAATCTACCATCTAGCGAAAGAATAGAGGTAGATGTTCCTTCAGTTCAATATTATTATTAGCATAAATATGAATATTAAACAGTTTTCAAACAAATAATAGTTTTGGGTGATGAAAATGGATAATTTAAATTATATAAAAAATCAAATGAAAAATTCCTTTGATGTTAAATACAGGCCATTACAAACTGAATTAGGAAAGGCAACCTTAATATTTATTGATGATTTATCAGATGCTAAAATTTTAAGTGATACTGTTATATTTTCTTTAAATAAGATGAAATCTATTCCTAAAAATGAAAGTTCAAAAAAGAGGCTTGAAGAATTTATTGAAAGTTCAGTAGATATAAATGCAGTAGGTATTGCAAAAGATAAAGATGATGCTATTATGCATATTTTATCTGGAGATTCTATTATAGTTTTTCATGATATACAAGAGATATTGTTTGTTGAAGCTAAAGGTTATCCTGTTAGAGGAATTGGGACTACTGAAACAGAATCTGTACTTAAAGGACCAAGAGAAGGGTTTAATGAATTAATAGTAAATAATGTGGCGTTAATAAGAAGAAGAATTAAGAATCCAAAACTTAAATTTGAAACTTCAATTGTAGGTAATGAATCTAACACTTCTGTAGCTATTTGTTATTTAGAAGGTACTGTTCCGGAGGAATTAGTTCAAAATGTAAGAGATAAGGTTCAAGGTTTAGATTTAAGGTTTATCTTAGATACTAATTACATAGAAGATGCCCTTAAGAACCAAAAAAGCTTTTTTGATACTGTAGGTTATACTGAAAAACCTGATGAAGTATGTGCAAAGGTTCTTGAAGGAAGGGTTGCCGTTATAGTAGATGGAACTCCTTTTGTAATTACAGTACCTTATTTTTTCTTGGAAAATTTTCAAATGCCTGATGACTATTATTTAAATAAGTATTTTACTAATTTTAATAGAATATTAAGATGGTTTGCATTTTTCTTAGCAACTATGGTTCCAGGACTTTATGTTGCCATTACAACTTATCATTTTGCAATGCTACCTTCATTATTTATGTTTAGACTTGCAGTTTCAAGAGCTGGGGTACCATTTCCAGCTTTTATAGAGGTAATAGTAATGATGTTAGCCTTTCAGTTGATAAAAGAAGCTGGACTTAGATTACCACAGCCGATAGGAGGGGCTATGAGTATAGTGTCTGCCTTGATTTTAGGAGATGCTGCGGTAGGAGCTGGAGTTGCTTCAAGGATAACTATAGTTATAATATCCTTAAGTGCTTTATCTTATTTCTTAATTCCCAAACTTTATGGTGCAGTATCTTTTTGGGCATTATTACTAGTAGCGTTCTCCGCTGCCTTTGGAATACCAGGTTTTTTATGTGGATCAGTACTGCTTCTTGTTCATTTATCTGATTTAGATTCCGTTGGATATCAATTTCTATATCCGGTAGGAAGTATAAATCAATATAAATATAAGGATGTAATTCTTAGAGGAAATTTATCTAAAATTTCAAATAAGATAATAGAAAAGGACGAAGGAGGGGATAGTAAAAATGAGAATTAAAAAATTGATAAGTTTTTCTATGATTTTTATTTTTTCTATCCTTTTAAGAGGGTGTTTTAATTATAATGATATAAATAAGGTTAGCTTTGCAACAAGTACAATATTTGATGAAGATGATTCAGGGAATATTGTACTTTATGTAGATTGTGTAAAACCTTATAGAAGCGCTAATGAAAGTTCTGATAAAGGAAGAAGAATTATATATAGAGGTATTGGAAAAACTGTCTCAGAAGCTTTAAAGGATGTTAATTTAGCTTCAAGTTATGAAATAAACTATTCACAAAATAGAGCGTATATTTTCACAGAAAAAACATCGAAAAAAGGTATAGGAAAATATTTAAACTTAATAAATAATAATCAAGAGTTTCAAATAAAGCCAGATATGTTTGTATATTTTGGTAATGTGGATGAATTGTTAGAAGTTACATCAAGTGATGAAGAACATTTAGGTCTCTATTTAGAAGAATTAGTTCATAGAAATAAAAGAAATCCAAAAGCTGTAAGAGCAAATATTAGTGATTATTTTAATAATACTATGAATGAAGAGGATATTTATATTGTTGGAAATCTTAAGATAAGAGAAGATGCCTTAGATGAAAAAATTGAAATAGGTGGAGGCTCCATAATGCAAAATAATACTTTAGTAGAAAAGATGAGTGGAGAAGAATCTGCAATTTATAATTTATTAATGAAAGAAATCACAAGTGGAACTTTAGAATTTGAAAATCCTCAAGGAGAAGAAGGGTACGTAGTTTTACAAATCATTGGATCTAGTGTTAAAACAAACTTAAGAAAAGAAGAAGGAAGAAATGTTTTAACTAAAGATATTGCTATAAAAGCTTCTATTGCAGAAACTCAAGGAAAACTTTTAATAAGTAAAGAATTAGTTAAAGAAATAAAGGAATTGAATGAAGAGAAAACAGAAGAAAAGATATTAGACCTTTTTAAAAATTATAAAAGTAAGGGATTAGACATATTTGGTGGTAGAAGGATGCTTGAAATTAAATATGAAAAAGATATAAAAGATAATTATTTTGAAGACTTAGATTTAGAGGTGAATGTTGATTTAATAATCGAAGGAACTAGCCTAATAAAAGATACTTTATAATATATGTAATAAAGACAAAAAGCTATTGATATTAAAAGGAAAATAAAGTAATATAAAGTTATAGATTGTCTGAGTTCGATTCATACTATGTAAGACGCTTATAGGGAGGGAGTATGGACGATTATAAAATTAAGTATTATCAACTTAAAGCAGAATATGAGAGTTATCAAAAAAATGCAGAAGATAAAATTCAAGAACTAAGTATAGATAATATCCAATATCAAAAAAATCTTGATATGCTTTCTAATGTTATATTAATTAGTAACTATATAAATTCAAATTTAAGTAGTAAAAATATAATTTCAATGATAAATGATATGATAATAGGAATAATAGGAGTTACTCAATCTACTATATATATTATAGAAGATTTTAAGTTTGTAATTAAAGCTACAAATGGTACTGAGGAAAGTATAAAACTTACAAAAGATTGTAGTAAATACATAAGTAAAAATAGAACTTTTATTGTAAATTCTAAGGAACCTATTGTAGAAGACTTAGAAAATAATATATATATACATTCAAGAATGGGAGTTCCAATAAAAGTTGGAGAGAAGTTTATTGGTTATATAGTGGTAGACCATACACACTATAATTTTTTGACGGAATTTCATGAAATATTTTTAACTTCAATTGCAAGTCAAATTGCTATAGCATTAGAAAATTCTATTTTATATAAAAAAATAGAAAAGGCAGCAAGGTATGATGCTTTAATAGGTATCTATAATAGAAAGACTTTTTATGAAGTTGTAGAGAATAGAACTTCTGAGGATAAATTTAAAAAATATGCTATTGTAATGATTGATTTAGATGACTTTAAAAATATTAATGATTCATTAGGACACCAATTTGGCGATAAGGTTTTAGTGGAAACTGCTAGTGTTATAAAAAACGGACTTCAACCTCAGGATATAATAGCAAGGTATGGGGGAGAAGAAATAATATTATATATAGATTGTGCTTACGATGAATACAAAGGTGTTTATAAAAAAGTAGAAGGAATTAGAAAATCTATTGCAAATAATATTGTAAGTAAAAATGGACTAAGTAAATCTATTACTGCTAGTTTTGGAATAGGATTTTACCCGGAAGATGGTAAACAGTTAGAGAAGGTAATAAACTCTGCAGATATAGAACTTTATAAATCGAAGAACCAAGGTAAAAATAAGGTTAGTATTTCAAATTGTAATATTTAAAAAGATAGAGAAGATATTTATTCTCTATCTTTTTATTTTATATGTAAATAATTTCAAAAACCTCGAATATAATAAAATAAGAGTAGAAAAATTCTATAAAGGAGTGGATTCCATGATTCAAGTTTTTTGCGCAAGTAAAGGAGCGGGGAAAACTAAGAGATTAATAGAACTTGCAAATAGACAATTAAAAGATGCTAAAGGAGATTCTGTTTATATCGATAGCAATTCAAGGAACAGACAGCAACTTAAGAGAAATATAAGGTTTATAAACATTACAGAACTTGGAATACTTGATTTTGAAGGTTTTTATGGATTACTTTGTGGGATAATATCGCAAAATTATGATGTGGAAAAAATATATATAGATCATTTATCAAACACTCTGAATTTAATAAGTGAAACTTCTAGTAACTTATTTTTTAAATTGAAGGAATTTTCTAGAAAATTTAATGTTGATTTATTCATTAACGTAAGCTCTGATAATAAAGAAGATATACCATACTATTTAAGAGAATATATAGCCTAGAAGAAAAAGAAGGCTTTAGACAGATAACGATAAACATTAGCTATCTGTCTATTTTTTTATAATATAAATAATAGTACATAATAAAAAATACGTAGGATTTTTATCCTTTAATATTATTGATAATATATAAATTAAAAGATATACTATAATGAGTATACTAAGTAGGAGGTACAAAGGATGTCTAATGTTTTAGATGAGTTATTAGATCGTGGATACATAAAGCAATTTACTCATGAAGATGAGACAAGAGAATTGTTAGAAAAGGAGAAAATAACCTTTTATATAGGATTTGACCCAACAGCTGATAGCTTACATGTAGGTCACTTTATTGCTATGATGTTTATGGCTCATATGCAAAGAGCTGGACATAGACCAATAGCACTAATTGGTGGTGGTACAGCGATGGTTGGAGATCCTTCAGGTAAAACTGACATGAGATCTATGTTAACAAATGAACAAATTGAACATAACGTATCATCAATTAAAAAGCAAATGGCAAAGTTTATTGATTTTAGTGATGATAAAGCTTTGTTAGTTAATAATGCTGATTGGTTATTAGACTTAAATTATGTTGAATTTTTAAGGGATGTTGGAGTACATTTTTCTGTAAATAGAATGTTATCAGCAGAATGCTTTAAACAAAGATTGGAAAAAGGCCTTTCATTCTTAGAATTTAACTATATGTTAATGCAAGGATATGATTTCTATGTTTTAAACCAGAAATACAACTGCAAGATGGAACTTGGTGGAGATGACCAATGGTCTAATATGATAGCAGGTGTTGAGTTAGTTAGAAGAAAAGCTCAAGGTCAATCAATGGCTATGACATGTACACTTTTAACTAATAGCCAAGGACAAAAGATGGGTAAAACTGTAGGCGGAGCTTTATGGCTTGATGCAAGTAAAACATCACCTTTTGATTTCTATCAATATTGGAGAAATGTTGACGATGCAGATGTTAAGAAATGTTTAATGCTATTAACTTTTGTACCTGTTACTGAAATAAATCAAATAACTTCAGTTGAAGGTTCAGCTATAAATGAAGCTAAGAAGAGACTTGCTTATGAAGTTACCAAACTAGTTCATGGCGAAGAAGAAGCTACTAAAGCTCAAACTGCTGCAGAAGCTTTATTTGCAGGTGGCGTTGATATGAGTAACGTACCAACAGTTACAATTTCAAAAAATAAACTTGGAACTACTATTTTAGACATAATGACTGAAAATAAAATTGTTCCATCAAAGTCAGAAGGAAGAAGATTAATTCAGCAAGGTGGATTATCTTTAAATGGAGAAAAGGTAGTAGATGTTTTAAAAACTTTAGAAGAAAGCGATTTAGAAGATGGTGCAGCCTTACTTAAAAGAGGAAAGAAAAACTACAATAAAATAGTTGTAGAATAATTAACATATATTAATATAAAAGTAAAGAGAAAATAGAGTGTATTACTTTATTTTCTCTTTATTTTTATATAGTAAGTTAATTCTAAATTATCATGGAGTATATTGTTGATATAATTTTATTGCTACTCCATTTTGAACATCAGCCCAAACTGGCCATCCTAAAGCTTGCGTTGGTTCATCATTGTAAAACATTTTAGTTGTGAATTCTTTGAATTCTTCTAAAGAAACTTCATATAAGTCAATGCTATTATCATTTCTCTCACCTTTTAAGGCGAAACCACAAAGATAGAAGGTAGCATCTTTAGATATTTTAAAATTACTTAGGGTATTATAATTATTTCTTATATAATATGGATCAGGTAAAAAGGCTCTTCCACCATCAGTATATCCGGCATTACCATCATACACAGCTTCTTGGATAGCTTCTTCATCAAAGAATATTTCTGCTTCGTCTAATGCTAAATAATAGTTATCATTTTCTAAATAGATTAATTCTAAATAACCAAAACGACTATCAACTAAAGTCTCAATAGGTAAAATGACTTCCACATTTTCAGGAGTAATAGGTTCTTTTTCTACATTTTCTTTAGGTTCTTCTTCTTTTTCTTTTACTTCATTATTTTCTTGAGGTTTATTATTATTTTCTGTTATATTTGTTTCTTCTTTTGGTTTATTTATATCTGCATTCTTATTAGTGCAAGACATAAAAATAAGAGGTAAGATAAGGAACGTTGATAAAAGTATTTTTTTCATTACATCACCTTTCAAAAATATATTTTTTAAATAATTAAATTATAACATATTATAGGTTATAGTATCTGCTAATAGTTATATTATTAAATTAAGACTATTAACTATTTAATCTCATAATGAAATCGATTATGTAGATTATTAATTGAAAAAAGAATGGTTAAGATATTATATAATTATGCACAATGTATAGAGATATATTCATTTAGTGGTAAATTTACTTAAATAGGTATATCCTAATTTTATATATTTATCTGTAGACTAAGGATTTACATATAATTTACGAGAATAAGAATAAGTATATGAGAGATAAGATAGAGGTGGAAAAATGCCGGGGATTTTTAATATAGGTAATTCGTATAATCCAAATAGTAAAAAAATAACTAGTAAATTAACTTTCGATGTAGGGGAAAAGTTCTCAGGAAAAGTTATAAAGGGTGATAATAATGAAGTCACTATAAAACTTACTGATGGATGGGAGTTTTCTGCCATTATTGAAGGAGATATTTCTGATTTACAAAATGTTCTGCAAAGATTTACTGTAGAAGGTTATGAAAATGGAAAGTTAAAATTAAAATTAATTGATAAAAATTCTGGAGATGAAGAAGTTTCTAAAGACTTTACAACTGTTATAAATAAAGAAGGTTTAAAGGGAATTGATAAAGAACTTTTAGAGACCATGATAAAATTTGATATACCTTTAACTAAAGAAAATATCAAAGATATTAAAGGGTTGATACAATTTTTAGAAAAAATAAAAGCTAATCCAAAAGAAATAGAGGAATTTATTACAAAGTATCTAGAAACAAAAGGTGTTGATGTTAATTCTGAAATTGGAGAAAAGCTCGGAAATACACTAAAGGAATTTCTAACCTCTTTTAAAGGATTAACAAAAGCAGATATTTTATTATTTATGGAAAATGGAATTGAATTCAATAAGGAAAATATTGATTCTTATAATAATATATTTAAAGAAAGTAATAGCATAAATAATTTTTTGGAAGAACTTACAAAGGGTAATCCTTTAAATAAAGAGATTAATACCATAAAAGATGGACTAGTTAATATAAAAGATATTGATGAAAGTAATTTGAAATCTAGTAATTTAAGTAAAAATGAAAATACTCTAACTTCTAGTAGTAAATTTGCAAAGGGTGTTTATCAAAAAACAGATTCTAATAATTCAAAAGTTAGTATGCTTTCTTTATTAAAATCTATGACTGGTAAAAGTGAAGATATAATTAATGTCACATTAAAAGAAGTATTGGTTACTAGAAAAAACAATTTTACGAGCAATGACTTTGAAAAGATATTTAATAATATAACTAATATGGATTCTTCTAAAATAATAGAAGATTTAGTAGTTAATATAAATGGATTTTCTGAAATTAATAACAAGAATGACTTAATTGGCTTTAATAATTATTTAGAAAATGTAAGTAATGAAAAGCTAGGAGTAAATGAAAACTTAAACTTTAGCAAGGAGCAACTAGATAAGCTTTTATCACAAGTTATGGGAAAAGATATTTCATTAAATAATGATGAATTTGAAAAACTAAAGGATGCTATTAATTTAAGATATAATGATATGTTAGAAGAGGGTACTATAAAAGAGGAATTAACAAGTGGAAGTCAAAAAGTTAATTTAAACAAGGAAATATTAAAAAATAATGTAGGCAATGAAAATTTAAAGAATACTGAAAATAAATTTGATGCAAAAGGTTTAAAGGGAAAAGAAATAACTTTAAATGAAGGATTAAAAGGGAGTAATATAGAAAATTTAAAAAATGGGAATGCTTTAGAAGATGGAATAAATAAAAATGTGAGTACAAAAGAAATTGTACAACAAGTTATTACTAAAATTGGTGAAGGTAATAAGGAAATAATAAAAGATGCATTATTGGCTTTAAAGACTGAAGGAGATATAAGTGATAAAATCCTTACTATAATAAAGAATAATATTAATGATATTAAGATATTTAATAAATTTAGTGGAGATTATTATTATGCAAATCTCCCTGTAAATATAAATGAAAGAGAGTACCCATGTAAGCTTATTGTTAAGGATAATAGAAAAGAAGGGAAGAAAATTGACAGTAAAAATGTTAAAATGGTTATAACTATAGATACTAAGAATTTAGGGGTAGTAGATGGCTACATGAAGGTTAATGATAAAAGAATAGATATAGATTTAAAATGTGAAGAAAAATCTGTTAAAATATTAGATATGGCAAAAGAAAGATTAATGACAAATATTGAAAGCATGGGTTTTTTAGTAAATATAAATGTATATAAAAAGCTAGAGGAAGTTTTATTAACAACCTGTAGGGATTTCTTTAATACAGGAACAAAGATTTCATTAGATCGTAGAGTCTAAAGGAGGAAAAATGAAAGGAAAAAAGAAAGCAGCAGCTTTAAGATATGAAGAAAATTCAGCGGCTCCAATTATAACAGCAAGTGGAATGGGATTTATTGCTGATAAAATAATTGAAAAAGCAGAAGAAAATGAAGTTCCAATAGTGTATAATAAAGAATTAACGGACTTGCTTTGTAATGTAGATATAGGCGAGAATATACCTCCTGATCTTTATGAAGCAGTTGCCCATATTATTGCCTATGTTGCAGACCTAGATAGGTTTTAGGAATATCTATCGGAACATCTACCTAAAACGTAGTTAGATGAGATTTAACAGTAAAATCAATCTAAGTTTACATTGTATTGTATTTATTGTTCACTAAAAAATTTATGTCGAAAGGTGAGTGAATAGATGGCTTTATATGCTATTTCAGATCTTCATCTTGCTTTTACTACAGATAAACCTATGGCTATATTTGGAGACAAGTGGCTTAAGCATGATGAAAAGATAAAAAACAACTGGATTAATAAGATAACTGATGAAGATACAGTGCTTATAGCTGGAGATATATCTTGGTCAATGAATCAAGAAGATAGTAAAGGTGATTTAGACTGGGTAGATTCTTTGCCAGGTAAGAAGATAATTTCAAAAGGAAACCATGATTATTGGTGGACTGGAATAAATAAATTAAATAATATGTATGAAAAGACAAAGTTCCTACAAAACAATTATTATAGTTATGAAGATTATGCCATCTGTGGCTCAAGAGGATGGATATTAAATAATTCAGATAAGTTTACAGAAAAAGATAAAAAGATTTTAGATAGGGAACTTATAAGATTAAGATTATCTTTAGATGGGGCTAAAAAAGCTGGATATGAAAAAATAATTGTTATGTTACATTATCCACCGACAAATGAAAAAAGGGAACCTTCTGTTTTTACAGATCTTTTTAATGAATATAAAGTAGAAAAGGTTATTTATGGACATATTCATGGACCAGGCCTTGCAAGTGCTATAAATGAAGAGTTATTTGGGGTTGATTATATAATGACATCTAGTGACTTTTTAAACTTTGATCCTATAAAAATAGTATAAAGGATTTTAATTAATTTTAAATTTAAGATTTAAGATTAAATTATTTCCAGGTTTCTGAAGTTATGTATTAAAGACTAGGCTTTTGAACTGCCCCCTGTCAAGTAGACAGGGTAAATAATAAAAATTTATGTTGGTAAAGTATGACTTCGATATTCCAAAGGAGTCATACTTTTTAACTTTTTCTGTAATCTTTTTGTATTATAAAAATCTATATATTCCTCAATAGATTGTTCAAGTTCTTCATATGTATCAAATTTCCTTAAGTAATACATTTCTGATTTTAATGTTCCCCAAAAACCTTCCATAGGACCGTTGTCTATGCATCGACTAACTCTTGACATACTCTGAGTTGCGTTAATTTTATCTAATTTAAATTTAAATACTTTATTTGTATATTGAAAACCGCGATCACTATGAAATAGTGGCTTTGCGTCGGGATTTTCAATAATAGCTTTATCTAATGTGTCAAATACTAATTTATTATTATTAGAAGAACCTAACACATAAGAAACAATGCTCTTATCACCTAAATCTAATATTGCACTTAAGTAAGCTTTCTTTCCCGTTGTTAATTTAAATTCAGTTACATCTGTTAACCATTTTTCATTAGGTTTATTAGCAGTAAATTTTCTGTTTAACACATTCTCAGCAGTAATTTGAGGGAGACTATAAATATATCTTTTCTTTTTCTTACGAATAACGGATTTAAGATTTACAGACTTCATAAGCCTATAAATACGTTTATTATTATATTTTGAATTAAGTCTCCTATTAATATTTAATGTTACACGACGGTATCCATAAATTCCTTTAACTTCTGTATAAATTTTAATAACTTCATTTAAAATAATATTATTCTCTTTATCTCTTGAACTTTCTGAGCGGTTAAGCCATTTATAGTAAGATGCACGTGCAATTTTTGCATACTTACATAACTCGGAAATTAAATATCCGAATTCGTGCAACTCTTTTATTGCTATGTATTTATTTTTTCTATCTACCTCCTTTCTATCTCCTCCAATTTTTTTAAGAAATCATTTTCCATCTTTAAATGTCTATTTTCAGCTTCTAAAATCTTAAATTTCAAAGAAATTTTATCAGATTCACTTAATTCTTCAATTGTTTTATGCTTACCGCGTCTATCGACTAGCGCGTCATATCCATTTTCATTATATTTCTTTATCCAAGAATAAACTTGTTGATAAGAAACTTTATATTTATTAGCTGTTAAATTATAATCGTTCGCGTTAGCAATACAAAATGATACTATTTCAGCTCTTTCTTTATAAGTAGTTTTTCTTCCTTTAGTCATAATTTTATCTCCTTGATTATGATTGGATTTAAATATCTTATGACCATTATACTGCTTTATCCAATTTTGGAGAACCGAGTGACTTGATATTTTATAACGAGCGCAAATGCCATACAAAGAATCTTTTCCATTAATGTACTCAGTTGCAGCTTTTAATTTTATCTCTGATGAATAATGCTTATTTTTACTCTTGTTTTTTAAACCATCAAACCCATAGGTTTTATATTTACGTATCCATTCTTCAACTGAATATACAGACACGTTTAACTGGTAAGCAATTTCATTTACACTCATTTTCCCAGATACGCATTTTGAAATAACTTCTATTTTAGTTTCATATGATACCTTTTCTTTTCTTCCCAAAATAAAATACTCCCTCCATAGTAACAGTTTTTATTATTTTAACTGTCTACTATAAAGGGAGCATATCACAATGAGTAGTCTTTAAGTTTTATGAATATATTATAAGTGGTGAAAAATATTATTGTGGACCGTTATAGTAAAGAATAAAGGTTTGGTAATGGTCAGTAGTTCCATATATAAGTCCATCGTTTGAGTATACTATTCTATCAGCACCTCTAGATCCACCATTATAATTTATGTCACATTCACGCCAAGACCTACCACTTTTCTCAGGTAGTTTTTTTTCTGCATTTCTAAAAGTGTCTCCACCTATACTTTTATTTGGAGCATAATTCCAAAGATCTTTTCCAGGACTCCAACCTAGGTTTTTAGCTTCTTGTTTAGTTATAAAGTTATCGGGCAGTTTATTATATGTGTGGATATAGTTGGCAACGCCTTGGAAGTCATTTATTATAGCTTTAGTATTTTCTATTGATTCAACATTAGTAGCAAGAATAGGCTGAGCTTTAACAGGTACATTTATACCTATAAGAGATAAGAATAATATTAAAGATAATAAAAAAGGAATGAATTTTTGATTAAATTTTTTCATAACAATACATCTCCTAAAATAAAATACTTCTATTATAAGTATTAAAAAAGATTAATAAAAAGAACTTTAATGCAACTAAGTATGAAAAATTATACTAAAGATTAAGTGTTTATATAGTTAATAACTATAGGTAAATTTAAAAGCATCTCCATGGTAATTAGAAACATCAATTAACAAGTCTAATATTGATGTTGCATACGCACCTAAATATTCAAGGCTTTTGCTAAAATTAAGCCAGCATACAGATACAGGAAGGGTTATATCGGTTGTTAAACAATCCCATAAGGCATCAAGGTTTTCACCATAATAATCAGGAAATGCTAATTTAGTTTTTAAAGACTTATGAAGAGCAGATATATTATGAAAGTCTTCACCATTTAAACAGATAGTAGTCATAAATAATACCTCCAAATAATAATATATAATATACTATATTTTATATTAACATATTATATTCTTTAATTATAATATGCTTAATTAAACGTTAGTAGAAACTTAAACAGGTATATCAAAATGTGAAACGCTAAAAAATTCAATAATGAAAAGTATCCACAGTATAATTGAATGTGGATACTTTTTATTATATATTTTATTGGAAAAAGAGAATTATCTTAAGTACTTCATATGGAATGCGAAGTGGTCATCCAAGAAAGTAGCAATAAAGAAATAGCTATGATCATAACCATCAATTTTCTTGTAATTTACTAATTGTTTATTTTCCTTGGAGTTCTCTAAGAAAATAGTTTCATCTAATTGTTTTTGATAAAAATCATCTTGATTTCCTTGCATGATGAGAATAGGTGGAATGTTAGCTTCTTTAACCAGCTCTGAAGCATCCCACTCTTTCCAAGAAGATTTATCTTCACCTAAATAAGATGAGAAAGCTTTTATACCCCATGGGACTTGACTAGGACTTAAAATAGGAGAAAAGGCAGAAATTGCTTTGAATCTCTTAGTATTTTTCATTCCAATAACTAAAGCACCATGTCCTCCCATTGAATGACCCATTATACTTTCTTCTCCTGAAAAGTTAGGTACTAAATTTGATGCAATAGCTGTTAATTCATCCACTATGTATGTGTACATTTTATAATTCTTTGCCCATGGATCTTGTGTGGCATTTAAATAAAAACCTGCACCCTGTCCAAGATCCCATGCTTCATCATCAGCAACATTTTCTCCACGTGGTGAAGTATCTGGAATAATGACTGCCACTTGATATTTTTCAGCTAATCTTTGGAATCCACTTTTTTGACTAAAGTTATCATCTGTACAAGTTAAACCAGATAGCCACCAAATAAGAGGGATCTTTTTAGCTTCTTTATTTGATGGTAAATAGATACTAAATTTCATATC
The DNA here is from genome assembly GCA_029257045.1 of Clostridium sp. Taxonomy (GTDB): domain Bacteria; phylum Bacillota; class Clostridia; order Clostridiales; family Clostridiaceae; genus Clostridium. The sequence goes on along the minus strand of JARIDB010000058.1, from coordinate 9,995 downwards.
ACATTGTAAGACTTCAGAAAAATGGCTGTACTTATATTGTTGTCCATAAAAGGAGCAATGTTGTTCAATACATTTAATGTTCATTATATCACTCTCCATATGTTAAAATCGTACGGATTGACTCACCTTTATGAAGCAAATCAAATGCCTCGTTAATATCTTTAAAGTCTAAGTGGTGTGTAATAAATGAATCCAAATCAATTTTACCATTCATATAATCTTCAATCATTGCTGGCAGTTCAGTTCTTCCTTTAACTCCGCCAAAGGCTGATCCACGCCATACCCTACCTGTTACTAATTGGAATGGACGAGTATGAATCTCTTTACCTGCACCTGCTACACCGATAATAATGCTTTCGCCCCAACCTTTATGACAACTTTCAAGAGCAGACTTCATTACTTCAACATTTCCAATACACTCGAAACTATAATCTACTCCTCCATCAGTCATTTCAACTAAGATTTCTTGTATCGGCTTATCGAATTTAGAAGGATTTACAAAATCAGTTGCACCCATCTTTTTAGCCAGTTCAAACTTATCTTCATTTAAATCTATCGCAATAATTCGGCTTGCTTTTGCTTGAGCCAATCCTTGAATTGCAGCTAATCCAATAGCTCCTAAACCAAATACGGCGGCCACAGCTCCTTCTTCAACTTTTGCTGTGTTGTGCACAGCACCAATACCTGTAGTAACACCGCATCCAAACAGACAAACTTTATCAAGTGGTGCGTTTGGCTGAACTTTTACTAATGAGATTTCAGGAACTACGGTATATTCGCTAAATGTACTTGTTCCCATATAGTGATAAATTGGCTCTCCCTTATAAGAGAAACGAGTTGTTCCGTCAGGCATTAAGCCCTTACCTTGAGTTTCTCGTACGGCACTACATAAGTTTGTTTTACCAGAACGACAGAACTTACATTCTCCACATTCAGCTGTATATAATGGAATAACATGGTCCCCAGGTTTTACTAAAGTAACTTCATCACCTACAGAAACAACTACGCCAGCACCTTCATGACCAAGTACAGAAGGAAATATACCTTCAGGATCATTACCTGATAATGTAAAAGCATCTGTATGACAGACTGAAGTATATAGAATTTTCACTAATACTTCTTTTGCCTTTGGCGCTTCTACATCTATTTCTACAATTTTAAGTGGTTCTCCTGGTTTAAATGCAACAGCAGCTCTACTTTTCAAATTAATTCCTTCTTTCTTTTATTTTATTTTATACTCTTTATATTCCCATAATTACATATTATAATGCATTATACAATACTGACTTTTTTGTCACTATAAACATAATATCAATTAAAAGGAGTAGAGATATATGACAATTTATTATAAAGAAAGAGCATATTTTACTGGTAAGGACCTGGCTTTATCAGTTATAGGTGGACGATGGAAAATAGCGATTATATGGTGTTTGCTACAGAAGTCTCCATTAAGATTAAGCGAGATACAAAAAAAACTCCACGATGCCAATCAACGTATGTTAATTAGACAATTAAGAGAATTAGAAGAGGATAAGATAATTACTAGATTTGTATATCCAGTTGTACCGCCTAAAGTTGAATATGAATTAAGTGAAATTGGTCGTCTACTAGAACCCGTCGTAACATCTATATGTGAATGGGGAGATAATTTTAGTGAGTTTTTAGAAAACAACGCCAATAACAAATCAGTTGAATAAAATCTGGAGCCTCAATCTACTTAGATATAATTAAGACTAAGAAAAACCTCATCTATTTATAATATGAATAATTCATATCATAAATAGATGAGGTTTTATTCTAATAATAACGTGAAATTGAAAACAAGGATATAAAGTTAAAATCATAAAATATTACTTAACTTTATTTAACTTAAATAATTTATCCCAGAATCCTACTTTAGAGTTATCTATTTCAATCTCGGATTGGGTATAATAAGCATTAAGCATAATTCCTTTAAGATCTTTAATTTCGTTTATTAGACGATCATCTTTATCTAAAGATGGCTTAATAAGTGTATTAAGTTCATTTTTAAAGTTAATTTGTAGTTCTTCACCTTTAAGGTCAATTCTTTTTGATATAAGTTCATTTGTATCAATAATAAGTTTATTGTGTAGATCAGCATTTATATCTTTAAAATCATTAAACTTAGAATTTAAATATTCCTTAATTTCTTTGTATAAATCTTGTTTAAAATCATTAAGACTTTTATTTTGAACATCAATAATTGTTGAGGTAATATTTTCAATATATAATGAATTAGAGTTTTGTATATCATCAATTAATTGAAGTTTCAAATTGTTAAATTCACTTCGCTGTTCTTCTTTAATTGATATAATAAGTTCTTCAATAGATAATGAATTTCCTTTTGGGTGTTGTACTTCAGTATCACTTAAAGGTAACTTATTATAATGATCTTGAATTTCTTTAATAGACATGCCTTTATTTTTTAATTTTATTAAAAATATTAATTTATCAACATCATTATTAGTATAACGTAATTCCTTATCTATTATTTCAATGTTTAGAAAGTCGTAAAATATATTTGTATAGTATTTTATATTACTAATAGTTTCACTTAACAAATCAGCAACCTGATCAATAGAATAGTACAATATAGCGCCTCTTTCCTTATTTTGTATTGAATAATTAATATTTTGTGTATTTAAATATGTATCTTTATTATCCATAATAATTACCCCCCCTTTTCTTTTTCGTATAAATGACAGATAAGCTTAAGCAAAAAGTGTAATAATATTTAAAATAATATTAAAAATCATAATGTTATAAGAATTTTATTCGAGAATAGTAAATAGATAATATAATAAGGGAGATTAATTATGGAAAAAAGTAAAATGTTATTAGTGTCGCTAGGACAAGGCGCAGGAAATGTAGTGGATGGATTATTAAGTAGAAACCCAAGGTATAATGGGCTATTTTTAAATAGTAGTTTATTTGATATTAAACCATTAAAAAATGCAGTAGTGGAGAAAAATGTATATATTTATCCAGGAACAGATGGTTCAGGAAGAGATAGAAACAAATCTAAAGAAATGATAAAAGATAACGCTAATGCTATAGGAACATTATTAAGAAAATATCCTATAACAGAAGCAATTGTAGTATTTACAACCATGGCTGGTGGAACAGGTTCTGGTGCAATAAAGACTTTTATACAAATAGCAAAGAGGGCATTACCAAAAGCCAAGATAAATGTAGTAGCTATTTTACCTAGCTTAAAAGAAGATGAATTGGCATTTAAGAATGCTATAGAATGTTGGAATGATATAAACAGTGTAATGGATTTAATAAATGATGTTAAATTTGTAGATAACAATAAAAGGAAGACCTACAAAGAAATTAATAATGAAGTAATTGAAAGTTTAGATTTATCATATAACATAATGGGTGTTCATGCTGATGGTAATATTGATAACAAAGACTCACTTAGAATAAACACAGCAGAGGGTTCAGGGCTTATCTTAAGGTTATATGATGGATTAAAGGATGCTAAAACAGCTATTGACTTAGCAATACAAAACAGTGTATTTGTGCAACCGGATGTATATGATTGTGACTACTTAGGAATTAATCTAAAAGTTGATGGATATGATCCTTATGAAGTGAGCAAGTTATTTGAAGTTTATAGAAGCACTTACATAACATATAATAATAAGAATAACATAGTAATTCTTGGGGGATGTGAAACTCCTACTGAATCAATAAAGTTAATAAAGATGGCTTTAGATGATAAGAATAAGAGAAAATCATCAAGGAATAAAAAGAGAAGCGTTATTATTGATTTAAATACAGATAGTGAAGAAAAGGAAGTAGATGTACTTAATAATAGTGAACTTAATGATTTATTTGAAGATAATTATGATTTCTAAATCTAATGTACTATGAACATTAACTTTTTGTAGAACATATTGAAGAGTAATCTTGGAGTACAGATTAGTAGTTTGGTGCTTAAAGCTTGCGATGATGATGATATAATTATAGAATAGGAAAGTGGCTATCGTTAGCGATTTTAATACGCAAATACGATAGCCACTTAATCTTTTCATTAGTTTTTAAATATTTCTGGATAGAAAGACTTAGCTAACTTTTCTAAGCAATTAAAGGTTCTATATCCATATCCCATAAGTTCAGTATAATCAACAGAAGTAATATCTTTATTTTTTATAGCTTCAATATCTTGAAGTGTAGGTTCAGCTAATATTTTATCTATAGCATCAACATCTACTGAAGCATTTTTATTTGCTGTTACATAAACGATATGATCAGGATTAGTAGTTATTATATTTTCTAAAGATACAGATCCACCCTTTTCCATAACGTTATCTGAATTTAATACATTTAACATTTCCTTTTGCAATGAAGCATTAGATCCATAAACATTGAAGGAGTCGCCGTTATAATTAACTATTAACATAACCTTTTTTCTTTCGCTAGTAGTTGGAATCTTTGATTTAATATAATCTAAGGTAGTTTGTAGTGAGTTTGCTAATTCATTAGAATTATCTTGAACATCGAATATAACTCCTACATTTCTAACATCTTGAATAATAGTGTCTAAAGATATAGCAGTATTCATCTTACTTGCTAATTGAACGTAAGTATTAATTCCAACTTCATTTAAGCCAGGGATTGATCCGTATCTATCATCTTTAAATGAAGCAGCTCTTCCAATTACTAAATCTGCACCAGAGCCAACAACAACTTCTTTAGCCACATCACCTTTACTAGCAATTGCAGGTATAGATTCATAATCTGATTTTAATCCTTCTAACATAGGAGTATCCAAGTCACCAGTTCCAATTATAGAGTCTTTTAGACCTAAAGTTAGAAGTAATTCAGTTGAAGTTTGGTTGTTTGTAATAACCTTCTTTGGAGCCTCATTAAATGTTTGAGTGTAAATAACTCCTTCAGAATCAAAGGAATCAAAAGATACCGGATAAGTGGTTTTATTATCTGATGCTTCTGTAGTAGTGGCACTGTTTTCTTTATTTGATGATGAATCTTTATTTTCAGCTTTATTACCACACCCTACAAAGACTGTTGTAGCTACTGCTAATGATGTAAGTAAAAGTAAAAGTTTTTTATTCATAAAATAATTCCCCTCTCGATTTAAACATTATTGTTTATATTAATTTTATTAATATCTATTAATTATAAATTGGTGGTAAATATTCAATTGAAAGTTTATTAGTGACGGGATTTGTATAAACATTAGAGTCAACATCATAAACCCTTTTTATCATTTCTTCAGTTATAACTTCATTTGGAGCCCCTTTATATACAATAAGTCCATCTTTTAAAACATAAAGCTCATCGCAAAATTGGGAGGCTAATGTTAAGTCGTGTAAAGCAGCTAAAACACATATATTTAAGTTTTTAACTATGGACATAACTTCTAACTGATACTTTATATCTAGGTGATTAGTAGGCTCATCTAAAATTAATATTTTAGGGTTTTGGGTTATTGCCCTAGCCAATATAACCCTTTGTTTTTCACCACCAGATAATAGACTGAAGCTTTTTTGAGCAAAGGCTATCATTCCAACTTGAGATAAAGCTTTAAGTGCCATATCGTAATCATTTTTATTATCTTGTGATAATAATTCTTTATAAGGAGCTCTACCCATTAATACTATATCTATAACTTTAAAGTCAAAGTTAATATTGTTAAATTGGCTAACTACGCCAAGGGTTTTAGCAAGAGATTTCTTATTATAACCTTTTATGTTTTTATCAGATATAAAAACCTCTCCAAAGCTTGGCTTTATTACTCCGTATATAGCTTTTAATAATGTAGATTTACCACTTCCGTTTGGTCCTATTAGACCAATAAACTTATTATTAGTAACAGCTAAATCAATTCCTTTAACAATTTCTTTTTTAGATAAAGTAACTTTTAATTCTTTAATCTTTAAATCCATTAAAATCACCTACTTGTCTCCGTATCCGAAGCCCTTTCTTAATAGAATATAAACAAAGAATGGAGCGCCAACTAAACCAGTAATAATACCAATAGATAATTCTGCATTTGGTAAGGCTATTCTGGCTAAAACATCGGCCCAAATTAAGAATATAGCACCTAAAAGTATTGAAGTAGGGACTAGTTTTTTATGATCAGATCCCACTATAGATCTTGATATATGAGGAATTATTAATCCCACAAAGCCTATAATCCCGCAGCTAGCAACTAAAATACCTGTTAATAATGAAGTAATTAGCATATATGTTCTTCTGTAAAAATTCAAATTAAGACCTAATGTCATAGATGCTTCATCACCCATTAACATTAAATTTAATGTCCTACCTTGAGTTAAGAAAAACAAACAAAATATAGTTACAACTAAAGTTACAAAGCCTATATTTTGCCACTTGGCAGTTGCTAAAGTACCCATTGTCCAAAATTTTACGCTTTGCATGCCCTCAGCATCACTAGCAATGGAAATTATAAAGTTTGATAAAGAAGTACATAAAGCACTAACTACAGTTCCAGAAAGAACTAATTTAGCAGATGACATTTTACTTCCCATCGAGGATAATATCAATACTAGGATAGAAGCACCTAGAGCACCTAAAAATGCCCAAAAGGATATACTACTAACTGAAAGGAAGCTAAGGGAGCCTATTCCCAACATTATAGAAAATGTTGCACCTAGTGATGCACCAGAAGAAATTCCTAAAATATATGGTTCTGCTATTGGATTTTGGACTGTTGCTTGCATTATGGTACCGCATATGGCAAGTCCAGCTCCAACAGCAATTGCAAGTAAAACCCTAGGCATTCTAATTAACCAAATAACATTATAAGTTGATATATTATTTACTTCATTAGCATTACCCAAAGATAACCCAAATAGCTTATTTAATATTATGCTGTATGATACAGAAGGTTTTATTTTAAATGAGCCAAGAGATACTGATAAAATCACAGAGACAATTAATAGTATAATTAGCCCTAATATAAATAAATTAAAGGATTTTTTTAACCTCTGATTTTTCTCATAAGCAGTGTTTAAAATATCTTGCATATTAACATCCTTTCTTGAATAATGACTAAAAATAATGTATACTTGTTATTAGAAATCAGTTGATAGTGATTATCATTTACACCGAGTATTATAATATAGAAGAAGTTGTAGTAGAATGTACTAAAATAAAAACATGGACAATTATTTAAAATTTACTAAATCTATTTTAAAGGAGCTTATTCACTTGAGAAATGTTAAGAAAGGCGAGTTAATAGAAGAGTTTAGAAAAAACACTTTTGAGGTTTTAAGAGTAGAGAGGTTTGCTAAAGACTATATATATGCTAGAAATAGCTATATAACCAATCTTTCTGCATTTATTTTTCCAATAAAAGGAAGGGCGAAAATAGAGTTTGATAATAAAGTTTTTATTGCAGAACCAGGTAAGGTAATTCATGGTTGTAAAAACAAGCATTTATCTTTTAAGGTTTTAGGTGATGAAGAGTTTGAACATATAAATATATATTATATTGCAGATGAATATATTGATGATGATTCATATATGAATTCAATCTTTGAGTTAAGTGTGAGCAATTATGATGAGATATTAAAATCTTTAGAGGAGCTTATAGAAATGTCTTCAAGGCATAAACTAATATCAAAGGTAAACCTTCAAATACAAACAGCTCTATTTTTAAGAGAGATTTTTACTGATTATAATTATAAAAGGAATCTAAGTGAAAAAGAGTTTACTTTAGAGATAAGCAAATTTATTTCAGAAAACTATATGAAGGAAATTACATTAAGCACGCTTTCAGAAAGATATGGAGAGAAATCTAATAGAATATCATATTTATTTAACAAATATTTGAATATACGTCCAATAGATTATTTGATCCAATGTAGAATGGCTGTATCATACAGATTATTAAATGAGGGTTTTTCAGTTAAAGAAGTTTCTAAAAAAGTTGGTTATAATGATGAGTTTTATTTTAGTAGGATATTCAAAAAGAGTTTTGGAGTTACTCCAAGTAGGTTAAAGAAAGGATAAAAGAGATGAGGGGAAGAATTTTAACAAGAACAATTTTTGAGAGAGAAGTCTTTATTTATTTACCAGATGGATATGATATGTCAGATAAAATGTACCCTGTAGTTTATGCTAATGATGGAGATAAGTTTATAAAAATATTAAATGAAATAGTCAATGAAATAGAAGAAGGATTTATCAATGGAGCTTTAGAGAGGCATATAATAGTTGGGGTTACGCCTATTGATAGGTTAAACGAGTATACACCATGGCACGCAAAGGCTAATAATGAAAGATTTCATGATTTCGAGGGGCAAGGAGATAACTACTTAGAATTTCTAAATAATGATTTACAAGATTATATTGAGAAGGAATTTAGAGCAAGTAATAACAAAGATGATAGAAAGATTATGGGTTATTCTCTTGGGGCATTAATTTCCTTATATTCGGTTTTCAATAATGATAATTATGGTAAGGTAGCAAGTATATGTGCTTCTCAATGGTATAGTAAATGGATCCAATTTATTGAAGAAGAAAAGTTAATAAGTGAGAATTTTAAACTTATTATTATTGCGGGGAAAAATGAAGGTCATAGAAAGATGACTATTCAGAAGGATGCGCCAAAGTTTTCTGGGATGTCCTATGAGATATTCAAGAAACGTATTGGAGAAGAAAATGTAAAGATGGTATGGGATGATTATGAACACCATGAAAATATATTAAACAGAAATAAGATTGCATTAGAATTTCTATTAGAGAAATAAAAGATATTATTGTATAAAGGTGAAGTAAATTTAAATAATAATATAACAGGATGTGTATCTTTTAGACGAGTTAAAAAGAAACGAAATAGAAGGCTATTTTGATTATTACAAAGCTATAGGTAAAAACTATGGCTTTTTTAATTTATATAAATAATGTTATCTATTAGGTTAATTTATTAAGACGGCAGAACCGTAAAACAATAATAAACGTTATTGACAAAATATTCCTCAGGATGTATATTTCAAATATACATAGAAAAGGGGAGTAAAATGATGAAGAGGACGTTTAGAAAACTATATATTCTAATATTTATTTTAATTATAGCTTTGGGGGGAAGGTTTATAACAGAAAAAAGATTAGGTAAATTTGAAAATGAGACAGCTGCTGTTAATGCAGGGGTATATACTGTAAACTCAGGAACAGATCAAAATAATAATAATATAGCTAATGAAGAATCTGAAGGTATAGAGGAAAAGGCAAAAGCTCAGAGACTAGAGGAAGGAATCCAAGAGGAAAATGAGGAAGATAAAGTTAAATACTTGAACTTAGATGTTAATGAGGTTAATATACCAATATTAATGTATCACTCTATATCTGATAGCGATCCAGGAAATACTTTACTAGTTCCAATAAGTCAATTTGAAGAACAAGTTAAATGGCTTAAGGAAGAAGGATTTACACCTATGTTATTAGGAGATGTAGTACAAGCTTTTAATACAGGGAAGGTTCCTAGGAAACCTATAGCTATGACATTCGATGATGGTTATGCAGATAACTATACAGATGCATATAGGATATTAAAGCAACATAGTATGAAAGCCACGTTTTTTATAATAACGGATAAAATGGATGATGATAGTTGGTATATGAATTCAGATATGTTAAAGGAAATGAGTAATTATGGAATGGGGATAGAAAATCATACATCTAGGCATATAGAATTTACGAATATATCTAGAGCTGATAAGGCATTGATAATAGAAGAAGGAATAAAGACTATAAAAGAAAAGGTTGGAGTAGAAAGTAAATTTGTTTGTTATCCAGTTGGTAAATATGATGAAGAAACAATAGAGGTAGAAAAAGAATTAGGAATAAAAGCAGCAGTTACTACGGAAGTTGGAATATCAAGGCTTTCTGATGGGATACACTCATTAAAGAGATTGAGAATATCACCTATGGATATAGAAAGCTTTAAAAGTATATTCAGTGATTTTTTAAATTAA
>JARIDB010000121.1 GCA_029257045.1 Clostridium sp. | reverse complement strand
AACTAAAATCCCCTTTTGATCTAACTTTAGCATCATTAATTCAGCTTCCATTTTAGGAAATATAATATTAACATTCCCTGGTAATCTATCTGTTGCATGTCCATTTAAATAAGAATTGGGTATATTTTTTAAAATTCTTCCAATTGTTTCATCTCTTAGATAGCACATCTTTTGCTGATATTCTTCTAAATTTTCTGTTGCAATTTCAATAGCCTTACCCATACCAACTATGCTAGAAATGTTTTCTGTTCCTGATCGTTTTCCCTTCTCCTGAGCTCCACCATCTAAAAGATTGTCCGTGATAATTCCTTTTCTAATATATAAAGCACCTATTCCCTTTGGTCCATAAAACTTATGTGCTGATATAGATAATAAATCAACTCCTAATTCATCTATATCAATAGAAAGACTGCCTACTGCTTGAACTGCATCTGTATGAAATATTATACCCCTTTCTTTAGCTATTTCTCCAATTTCTTTAATAGGCTCTATAGTTCCAATTTCATTATTTACCATCATAACACTTATTAAAATAGTATCTTCTCTAATTGTGTTTTTTAGCTCTTCAATTGAAATTTTTCCACCTTTATCAACAGATAAATAACTTACTTCAAAGCCTTCCTTCTCCAATCGTTTACAAGTGTTTATTACTGCATGATGTTCTACTCTAGATGTAATTATATGTCTTCCTTTATTTTTATAATGTTTTGCAACACCTTTTATTGCCCAATTATCTGATTCTGTACCACCACTAGTAAAATAAATTTCACTTTTCTTAGCCTTAATAGCATTGGCTACCTGCATTCTTGCATTTTCTATTGCTTTCTTGCTTTTTCTTCCAAGGCTATAAAGAGAGGATGGATTTCCATATTGCTCTTTTAAATAGGGTATCATTTCTTTAAGAACTTCATCTTTAATTGCTGTAGTTGCTCCATGATCCAGATATATTATTTCTTTTGACAAAAATTTCACATCCTCTTTGTAATTAATCTTATTAAATTTATCATTCGATAAATTTCTTCCTTTTTTAATTTTATCACAGGTCAATATTTTTGCAATAATTATATGGATTAAAAATCCAATTATAATCCTTTTATAGTATTTTAGCTTTAATTTCTTATATTAAATATTAAACTTAACTTATAATCCACAACTTAACAAATATTTGACTATATAATCAATCTATTAATGGTATATAATAATACTATTAATAAAGAAAGATAAAGTTAGGTGATTAAATGGATATTAAAAAGGAATTTAAAAGAATTGGAACCCATAATGGTAAATTCCATGCAGATGAAGTTATTGCAACAGCAATTCTTAAAGAACTTTTCGAAGTTGAATTAACAAGAACTAGAGATGATAAAGTTTTAAAAGAGCTTGATATAGTTTATGATGTTGGTAGAGGTGAATTTGATCATCATGGCCTTAAAAAGATATATAGAGATAATGAAGATAAAACTCCTTATTCCTCAAGTGGTTTAATATGGAGAAGATTCGGATTAGATTTACTTAAGTTTAAAAATCCAAATTTAAGTGAAGATGAATATGACACTATCTTTAATTATATAGATAGAAACTTTATTGAAGGGGTTGATGCTTTAGATAATGGAATATGGATAGATAAAACAGAAATCCCTCTATTACATATAAGCCATATTATCGAAAAGTTTAATCCTCTTTGGAATTCTAATAAAGATGAAAATGATGCTTTTAATGAAATTGTAGAATTTGCACAAGTTATTTTAAGAAATACAATTGATCATAGATTTTCTATATTTGATGCTAAAAATACTGTAGTTAAAGCCTATAAAAATAGAAGTATTAAAGAAGTTTTAGTCCTTGATACTTATTGCCCTTATGGATATGCACTAAAAGACATTGATAAAAATGATGAAGTTTTATACGTTATATATCCAAAAGGAAATGACTATGCTATTCAATCTGTTAGAAATGAAGATAAGGAAGATAAAAAGAAGCTTCCTAAAGCTTGGGCAGGATTAAATGATGATGAACTTTCAAAGGTAACAGGAGTTCCAGGTTCAATCTTCTGCCATACTGGAAGATTTATTGCTGTAGCAAATTCCTTTGAAGGAATTATGAAACTTGCAAAGCTTGCTATAGATACTCCAATTAATTAATGTTTAAGACTCTATAATTTAAATAGAGTTTGTCCCATTCTATTTTTTAAGTTTATTTAAGTAAAGGAGCTTATTATGAATTATATTGTTTTTGACTTAGAATTTAATCAAGATTTTTCTACAAATCAAGATTATGTTAAAGATTGTCTAAAATCACCTTTTGAAATTATTCAAATTGGTGCAATAAAATTAGATTCTTCTTTTAATACAATAGAAAGTTTTAATAGTTACATAAAACCAACTATTTATTCTAAGGTAAGCTCCTTTATTACAAAACTAACTGGTATTACTACTGAAGAACTTCTTATAGCTGATACGTTCCCAAAAGTTTATAAAGAATTTATTGATTTCATAGACGATAATGAATCTGTCTTTTGTATATGGGGATTGTCTGATATAAAAGAAATCTTTAAAAATGTGCATTATCATAAATTAGATAGTAGCCTTTTATCAAAAAGGTTTATAAATATCCAGCCCTATGTTTCAAAACTTTTAGGATTTAAAGCTAATAATTTACCTAAACTTCAATTTGCAGTTGAAAAATTTGATATAGAAATACCTTATGAATTTCATAATGCACTTTATGATGCTTATTATACTTCTGAAGTATTTAAAAAAATATATAATTCATCTATTAAACCTACTATATATGACCCCTTCTATGTAAAGGCTAGACAAAAGAAAGAAAAGGTTGAAGTAGATTATGATGGTCTTTTTAAGCAATTCGGAAAAATGTATAATCGCCATATAACAGAAGAAGAAAAAGAAATTATTAAGTTAGCTTATAAAATGGGAAGAACACATCAGTTTTTAAATA
>JARIDB010000036.1 GCA_029257045.1 Clostridium sp. | reverse complement strand
GTATAGATTCTTCTATACTATTATTTTCATAAAAAGATTCTAAATTAATAGGAAATAAAAACAAATTTAAAATTATTAAACCTAAAATAAAATATTTTTTATATTTTATTTTTTCTTTTCTAGTGTTTAAATTATTAGGTAAAAAGTTTTTGTTTTTTATATATCTTTTCATTTATCTTCTCCAAAATGTTTATTTTAATTTCTAGTTTTTTTGTTGCAAAGCCCTCATATTTAGCGTCTATGAATATATTTTTATTATCATTATTATTTAATATATCTTTCACTTTCTCTATATCCTTTAACATTTCATATTTTACCAAGTTTTTTTCTTCTACAAAAACAACATAGAACTTTCCACTTATTTCAACTATGGCTATAAAATTATTAAGTTTACTATCTTTTAAAATTATATCTTTTATTAGAAAGCTAATTGGTATTATTTTAACTTTAGAGTTAATTATATTCTCTATTTTCATTTTCCTAATTGCATATAAATAAATTTTTTTGTTTTTTTTATCTTCTTCATAATGATATAAAAGTTCTTTATTATCTATAAAATCCTTTTGTATATTTTCTTCAACAAAAACTTCTGAATTCTTTTCATTATAATTATAAGATTTTATAAATATCTCTTCATCTATTATAAAAATTTCTCTTTTGAAATTATTTTTTAATTTCTTTTTTAATTCTGAGATCAAAAAATATTCTTTTCCCTTATAGATATATCCTTTTTCAAAAACAACTATTATATCTTTCATAACTATCCTTTCATTACAAATCCTATCCTATATCCCGTAGGTATAAAATATACTTCATTTTCCTTATTATTCTCCATTATTTCAACATATCTTCTTTGACTAGATTTTTCTTCAACAATATTTATATATTTACCATTTATGATTACATAATAATTTTTATATTCTAAATCATTATAAATAATCTTTTCTTTTTTTCCTTCTATTACCTCTTTCTTTGCTTCATTGTATTCTTCTATATTTGCATTAACATAAATATTAAAATTATTGATAACTTTATTTTCTTCAAAAGATAACGTTTTTCTATCTTGGTAATTATAATACAGCTTTGACTTTGAATAATTGTTAAATGTAATACTAAGTCCAAAGTCAAATAAAACTAACAAAAATCCTAAAGCAATTATTGATTCTAGTAGTACAAATCCTTTTTTCTTTATAGGCACTGTATTCTCTCCCTACCATCTTCATATACTATTTTGAGATAATATATATTTTCTTTTTTATTTATACTAAACTCTTTTACATTTCTCATTATTGTATTTACTCCTGTTCTATATTTACCTTCATAAGTTTCTAATATAACTCTCTTTGTTATGTTATTAAATGATATAACTTTATCATAAGTTTTCTCTTCCAAATTTACTTTTCTTAATGTAACTATTATCTTTGCACTTTCTAAGGTATTTCCTTCCACTATTTCAATATTATTAATCATGGAACCTTTAGTTATTCTATCTATTGCCATTAATCCATCATCAAAATAATCACCTATAATAGATTCTTGTATAAAAAAGTCTATATTTTTCTTTGATATATTTACTATCTGAAAAGATAAACTTATTATTATCAAATTAATTGACATTGCTGTTATAAGTTCTATTAAAGTACTTCCTCTTTTAAATTTACTCCTTTTATAAATCCATCCAATTATTTTTATAAAACCTTCTTTCACTTAAAATAGCTCCTTTACTATCTTTTATTAAAATTGTAAATTCTTTTATATTACTATCAGTAGAATCTGATATTTTAATTGCTATTCCATGTCCTAGGGTAAATGTAAATAAATCTTTATATAAAAGTTTTTTTAAAAACTCTTTATCAAAATTTAGTTCTATTACTTTAACTTCGGAAAAAATTTCTTTTAACTCTTCTTTTTTATAATTATATTTAATTTCACTTTCAATAGCATAAGAAATTCTGTTAGCTTCTTCTCTAAGATTTCTATATTCTTGAGAGTTTTTTAAGTTTAATATAATATTACTAATTAAAACTACTCCCATAAGTAGAACCGCTAAACTTACTATAGTTTCTACTAGTGTACTACCTTTATTTTTCATTCTATGATATCTCCTTCAGTAATCCCAATAATATCATTTCCAACACCAATTTTTATTTCTTTTACTGTTTTACCATTATAAATTAAACTTATAGTACCAGCTTCTTTAATATAGCCTTCTTTACTTACATAAAATGAGTTCCCCTTATAATTGCTTATTACAGAAAAACCATTTGGTATATAAATAGTTTTTTCTATAGGATTATCTTTTTCTATTACTGAGAATTTAAAGCTATTTTCTTTTATATTTATAAATAAATTGCCATTAGCATTATATTTTCTACAATAGCTTTTGCTATAACTTAAAAGTGTTTTTATCTCATAAGTATACTTATTTATATTAATATTTGTTTTTCTATTTTTATAAGCTTTAATGCTTGTAGATGTTATTGTTGTAATTAGCACTAATATATTCAATGTAATTATTAATTCTATTAAGGTAAAGCCTTTCTTCTTCATCAAAATCCACTTTCAAAGATAGAGTTAACTATTGGTAAAATAAAAACCATAATAAATATAACTACTAAAAACCCCATTAATATTACTAAAGATGGTTGAATCATACTTAAAGCTTTATTTATTCCATTTAAATAATTTATTTCAAGATATTTACTTAAACTTTCTAATCCCTCTTCTATGGAGCCCCCTTCTTCACTTATTTTAATTATTGATAATGTATAATTACTATATACATCATCTTTATTAAAACTTTCATATAAACTAAATCCTTGCAAAATATTTTCATTTAATCTTGAAAACCTTTCACTTAAAGGTGTATTAATAAAACTTTCCTTGGAATATTGCAATCCTATAGTTAAGTTTCCACCACTTTTTACAATTACATTTAAGGTATATATAAATATTAATTCATTAAAATCTTTAATTAATTTTATTTTTCTAAATACCTTAAAAAATCTTTTTATATTTATACTTTTTAATATACTAAATGGTATAATAATTCCCCATATTAATATATAAATTAAAGATATTACAGGTTTATTTTTTATAAAATCAACTAAGCTTTTAGTATTCCTAATTATCATAGGCTTTTCTAACTCTAAGCCGTTATAAAATCCATCTAAGTTTGGTATAAGAAAAAAGATTATAAACAATAATAAAAAGCTTATTGCTATTAATAAAATTATTGGATAAGAAATAGAGTTAATTATACTTGTTTTTATGTAGCTTAATTTATCATAATAAACCTCTAAACTTTTTAATGTTCTTGATAAAGTTCCATTTTTTTCACCAATTGATAACATTCCTATGAATTGTTTAGGGTAAATCTCTTTATGCTTTGAAAAAGCTTCTTCTAAAGATTTTCCTTCTTTAATTAATTCTTTAATTTCTAATAAGCTTACTTTGTATTGATTTCTTATTGGAAGTTCAATAAGTATTTCAAAAACCTTTATTATATTTACTCCACTTTCTAATAACCTACTCATATTACCAGAAAGTAAAGATAAATTTTTATAATCAACCCTTTTTGATATTTTTAAAATATTTGTCATAATCAAATCCTTCTTCTATAATAAAATCCTGATATTCTTTTAATCCAATTTCTCCTTCTAAAAGTAATTCATTTAGGTTATCAATCATTTCTTTATTACCTTCTTTTTCTACTTCATAGAAAATATTTTCTTTATTTCCTATGCTTATTTTATTTATCTCTACTATAGAGCTTAAAATTTTTCTTCCTTTATATCCTGTATAATTGCAAAGTTCACAACCTGCTTTATTGTAATCCTTTATTTTCTTATTATTAAAATATATTTCATTATTAACCATTTTACATTTAGCACATAAAACTCTAATAAGCCTTTGAGATATTATTCCTACAATGGAATCCTTAATTAAATAAGATTTTACTCCCATATCTTCCAACCTATATATTACTTCCTCTGGAGATTTAGTATGAATTGTTGTATAAACCTTATGTCCAGTAAGAGAGGCTCTAATAGCTATATTAGCTGTCTCTTCATCTCTTATCTCTCCAACCATAATCACGTCAGGATCTTGCCTTAAAATGCTTCTTAGTCCCTTTGCAAAGGTAATATCAGCTCTAGGATTTAAATTCATTTGATTAATTCCTTTTATAACTACTTCAACAGGATCTTCTAACGTCGTTATATTAATATCCTTATCTTTAATGTTCTTTAATATAGTATATAAAGAACTTGATTTACCACTTCCAGTAGGTCCTGCAACTATTACTAACCCAGTTTTATATCCAATTATCCTTTTAATTTTATCTTCTTGCTTTTTATTAATATTCAAAGAATTCATATTATAATTAAATCTTTCTCCATAAAGTATCCTAATTACTAACTTTTCTCCATTTATTGTTGGTATGGTAGATATTCTTAAATCATAAGTTCTATTATCTAGTTTTATATTTACCTTACCATCTTGAGGTCTCCGTCTTTCTGTTATATCCATATTTCCAAGGGCTTTTACCTTAGAAATTAGTTTTATATATTCTGACTTGTATATCTTTGTCATCTTATTTAATGAACCATCAATTCTAACTCTTATTAATGTATCTTCTTCTTCTGGTTCAAAATGAATATCTGAAGCATTTTTCTTTATCGAATCTTTTAATAATATTTCAAATAAACCTTCTTCCTCTCCTAAATAGACATAATTTATTATAGAATCTAGTAAATCTTCGCTTATATTAATTACCTTAATATTAAGTCCATAAATAAATTTAATTTCTTTTAATTCCTCAATACTTTCATTCTTAGATATTACAAAGAGTTCTTTATTTCCTTTATATATTGGAAGACATCCGCCTTCTAGAGCTTTTTCTTTACCTATTTTTCTAGCTATTTGTAAATCTATTAAGTCAATATCTATTTTATTTAATTTAAACTTATTACTCATTTCATCACCATCTATATTATTTACATTATTGTAAATAATATACATAAATATACAACTAATTTACTCTTTTATATTTATCAAATAAAAAAAAGGATATTTATAAATTCTTTATAAATATCCTTAATTAAAATCAATAAAATAATAATTTCCTTGTTTCTCATTTACTAAACTTATGGTATCATCTTTGCACTCATATATTCTTGTAGAATTGTAATTATCATCACTACCCATAAATAATATGGTGCCTTCATTATCCTTTGATAATCCCTTTTCTAGATTAATAAGTTTTGGAAAATCAAATACTAATCTTTTTGTACTTCCATTACTGTATTTATATAATGAAAAATTATTATCCTTAAATTTTCCTAATATAAATACACCTTCCGAATTTTTTTCCACATCTTTTACCTCAGAAATACCTTCTATTACTTCTTCTGATACTCCATCTATACTTATAATCTTCAAGTATTTATCTTTCATTCCTTTTTCTTGTATAAACACAATTCCTTCATCTATAACTTTTATAAACTCTATATACCCTT
>JARIDB010000111.1 GCA_029257045.1 Clostridium sp. | reverse complement strand
TAAAATAATAATAGAAGAATTTAATTATGAAAATCTAAAGATGGTACAACCTTATCAATATAATAGAAGAACAACTATAAATTCCAGAATAAATGCTATGAAGTTATTTAATAGAAATGTACCTAATTATGATAAAAGTGTATTTTATGCATCTAAAAATCAAAGTAATAAATTAAAGATAAAAACTTTTATAGGAACAGTAAAAAGAATAATAGAAAAAAGAATATAATATTATATTCTATATAGAAATTTTTAAAGTATAATGAAATAAAATTAAAGGAGAATTTAAGTGAATGAAGGGGATAATTTTAGCGGGTGGCTCATGTACAAGACTTTATCCAGTAACAAAAGCAATGTCAAAACAGATGGTACCAATATATGATAAACCTATGATTTACTATCCAATGTCAGTTCTTATGTTAGCTGGGATTAAGGATATATTAATAATATCAACACCAAGAGATATTGTTAATTTTAAAGAATTGTTTAATGATGGATCTGAATTAGGACTTAAAATAGAATATGCTATTCAAGAAAGTCCAAATGGATTAGCAGAAGCCTTTATAATTGGTGAAGATTTTATTGGCGATGATAATGTTGCTATGATACTTGGAGATAATATTTTTTATGGACAAAGCTTCTCAAATCATTTGAAAGAAGCTGCATCTTTAGAAAAGGGAGCAATAGTATTTGGATATTATGTGCAAGATCCAAGAGCTTTTGGAGTAGTTGAATTTGATGAAAATAATAGGGTTGTATCATTAGAAGAAAAACCAGAAAAACCAAAATCAAAGTATGCTGTACCAGGACTTTATTTCTATGATAATTCAGTAGTTAAAAAAGCTAAAGAATTAAAACCATCTGAAAGAGGAGAACTTGAAATTACAGACTTAAATAGAGTTTATATGGAAGAAGAAATCTTAAAAGTAAATCTACTTGGAAGAGGTATGGCTTGGCTTGATACAGGAACTCATGCATCAATGCTTCAAGCTAGTAATTTTGTTGAGGCAATACAAAATACACAAGGTACTTATGTAGCTTGCCTTGAAGAAATAGCTTATAGAAAAGGTTGGATAAATGCAGAGGAAGTTATGGAACTTGCAAAACCTTTGATGAAAACGGGATATGGTAAGTATTTGGTAGATGTTGTAGAAGAATTAGAAAAAAAGAAAAATTAGGAGATGAATTCTTTTGAGTAACTTTAATTTTATAGAAACAAAGATAAGAGATTTATATATAGTAGAACCTAAGGTTTTTGGAGATAATAGAGGTTATTTTATGGAAAGTTATAATAAAGAAGCTTTTGATGAAGCAGCTCTTACTATGACTTTTGTTCAAGATAATGAATCAAGATCAAAAAAAGGCGTACTTAGAGGACTACACTTTCAAACTAGGCATA
>JARIDB010000104.1 GCA_029257045.1 Clostridium sp. | reverse complement strand
ATAATCCTGTGTATTCTCCATGATTATTAATATATCTTATCTCACTATTTAAGTCCCTTATTTTTATGAAAGCACTTTCCGTTAACTTATCTGTTTTTGGGGTTTGACAAATATACTGATCTAATATCTCATCATTAACTACATTAATAAATTTAATATAATCAGATCGCATCATTCCTATATCTAAATCATCATCCCAAGGAATAAATCCACCATGTCTTACTGCCCCCAATAATGTTCCAGACTCTAACCAATACTCTATTTGGTATTTTCTACATATCCTATCTATTTCTTTTAATATATCAAGCATTCTAATTTGAGCTTCTCTTATAGTTGCTTTTTTCACAATACCCTCCCTATAATTATTAGTATTCTACAAAATAATAATTATTCTAACTTACTTTTACTAGTATTTATTTACTCCTCATCGATAACTACTGGCCACTGATATTTAACTGGATAAAGACCTCTGTATCTTATATCCTCACTTATTTGTCTATATGAATGGATTGAATCTTTATTAAACACAGTAATATATGGATAATCCATTACACTTACATAGCTATAATAGTTTCCTTGATATAAAAGAGAAGAAATATTTTTAATTAAAATCACTATCATTATTGCGCTTACTAATAATAGCCTAAAAGTTTTTATATTAGCTTTAGCACCTACGCAAGCTAAGTTTGCAATAAGTACGCAATCTATTATCTTTATGTAAAAATTTAATCTTGAAGCAATTGTAGGGCTTTTCATTAATATCAAATATAAAAAGAACCCAAAAATATAAATATTTATTAAAAATAAATTATATTCTTCACTTTTTTCATTATTTCTATAAAATAAATACATTATTATAAAAAATATAATTAATCTATTTGCTAATGCACCATAAGATATTCCATCAGATAAATAAACATAAATTCTTGATTGAAACACTTGTGGTAACATTTTTATCAATAAATTTTGAATATTAAATACTTGATATAATATTATTAATATAGATAATCCTCCAAAGACCTTTTTATTATATAATGGAATAAACTTAACAACTATTAATACTAATAAAAACATAGCTGACAAATGAAAAGTTGCAGTAATAATGGTCCCAATTATATACAAAATATACTTCTTATTATATAAAAGGGGTAATAGAATTCCAACAAATATAGATATCGCTAAGCCTTGTCTTATTGCACTAAACCAAAATACCATATAGTATACTGGATAAAACACTGTTAATCCTAATAATTTATCTTCACAAAACTTATTGAAAAATCTATATATTAACATCATAGATATTATTGCTATAATTGAATTAAACTGAATATAGCTTATACCTAATGATCTAGTAAATACTATAAGTATATTGAATCCAGGATCTCCAAGTTGAAAAACATTTTCATACCCCACTATATTATTAAATATTATATTATAATTAAAATAATCTGAACCTTGACCATAACGAATTATTAAAAATAATACTAAAAATATAAAACTTATCTTATAAACCATTTCCTTTTTTTCTTTATCTTTTATTATGAAGCAACACATTATCAATACCAGTTGTATTAATATATATATCATATAATCAATCCTTTGTTAATTTTATTATTTGCTTAATATACTTTCTATCTTTTTCACAAAAATCTTATCAGTATAAGAATTAGTAGCAATTTTATAATTATTTTTACTATATTTTAAAATATCCTTCTTAGTATCTATAATTGAATCTACTATACTATTACTTTCCGCTTCACAAACACATCCATTTATTTTATCTTCAAAAACATCCATTATCCCACCTTGATAAGTTGTAACTATAGCATTCCCAGTAATCATCGCTTCTAAAATAGAAATCGGTTGTCCTTCATTTGGATAATATGTTGGAAGACAAAATATATCACTTTCAATTAAAAGTTTTCTTTTCTCTTCACCTTTAACTAATCCATGATATTTAACAAATCTATCAAGCTCTTTTATTTTTTCTTCAACTTTACTATCTATTTCAGCTTCTATAGCACCTGCAAGATCTAACTTAAAATCAATGCTATTCTGTTTCATATATATACAAGCATCTAATAATTCAATAATTCCTTTTGTCTTCATTAAATTACTTAAATATAATATATTTATTGTATTGCTACTTTTAATTCTATTTTGTTTACTTATAAACTCATCCTCGCTTAAAATAAACTCCTTTTGAACTCCATTCTCACAAACAAACACTTTATCTTCTGGAATAATTTCACTAAACATTTTTATTAAAGAATTACCTAGAACAATTATTCCGCTACTCATATTTAAATATTTATGAACAATTTTTTGTTTTTTTTCTGATATTGAATCATACATTTGTCTTACATATCCACCATGAAAATGTAAGTAACAAGGCGTCTTAGATAATTTAGAAGCCTTTATAAAAAACGTATACTTCATAAATCCAATAAAACTTTGAGCTGGGGTTATATAAACTACATCAAATTTATTAAATAATACTTTATAACATCCTTTTAAAATTGGCTTTAGACTCCATAGCATCTTATACAAATTAAATTTACCTTGTTTATTTAGTCCACCAAAGTTTTTTGTTTTATTTTCTTTAGTTTCATTGGTAACTATTATTTCTAAGTCATGCCCATTCTCAATTAATCCTTCACTAATCATTTGGTTAGCTATTGTCATCCCACTAATTTGTCCTGGAAAAGGACCTATCATTAATATTTTCATAAAACCCTCCAAATACAAATTTAGTATACTAATTAAACTTATTTAATTAGTATACTTAAATTTTATTTTTCCCAAGTTACTTTATTTATTATCTTAGTAAAACTTTGAATTATCTTAACAACTTTTACAGATACATTTTCATCATGATAATCTATAGCTAATAATACTTCCTCATTATTTTCCTCCATTAATTTAGCAAGTTCTATTGACTGTAGTATATCATCTTTTTTAATTCCTCCAACTATAACAGAACCCTTATCTAGAACTTCTGGTCTTTCAGTACTTGTTCTTATTAATATTCCTGGGAAATTTAACATAGCTGATTCTTCACTTAAGGTTCCACTATCTGATAATACACAAAAAGAATTTTTTTGTAGTTTATTATAGTCTATAAAACCAAAAGGTCTTAATTGTTTTATTAAAGGATGGAACTCTATATTCTTTTCTTCTATCCTCTTCCAGCTTCTTGGATGTGTAGAATATATAATTGGCATATTATATCTTTCTGCAACTGTATTTAATGCTTCTACCAATCCAAATAAATTTTCATCATTATCTATATTTTCTTCTCTATGTGCGCTAACTAGTATATACTTTCCTTTTTCTAAATTAAGCTTTGATAATATATCAGAGTTCTCAATCTTATCAATATTTTTTTCCAAAACTTCTTTTACAGGTGAACCAGTAACAAAAATATGTTCCTTTCTAAAACCTTCACTTAGCAAGTATCTTCTTGAGTGTTCTGTATAAGCTAAATTAATATCACTTATATGATCAACTATTTTCCTATTAATTTCTTCTGGTACATTCTGATCAAAACACCTATTTCCTGCTTCCATATGGAATATTGGAACCTTTAACCTCTTAGCAGAAATAGCAGCTAAACAACTATTTGTATCTCCTAATACTAGTAATGCATCTGGTTTTTCCTTACTTATTATCTTATATGACTCAGCAATAATATTTCCCATGGTTTCCCCTAAACCATTGCCAACAACCCCTAAAAAGTGATTAGGCTTTCTTAAATTTAATTCTTCAAAAAATACATCATTTAATGTATAATCCCAATTTTGACCTGTATGTACTAATACATGTTCAAAATATTTATCACAGGCCTTAATAACCTCGGATAATCTAATTATCTCAGGTCTAGTTCCTACTATTGTCATAAGCTTTAATTTTCTCATAATATTCCTCCAAGGTATATTTCATTATTTTTTATACTTCATTCCAAAAAGTATCAGGTTTTTCTTGATTAAAAATTTCATTAGACCAAAAAAGTGTTATTAGTTCACACTCTCCTATATTAGTAATTGAATGAGTATATCCTACTGGTATATCAA
>JARIDB010000006.1 GCA_029257045.1 Clostridium sp. | reverse complement strand
AGATAATCTATTGCATAATTTACATTTCCTAAACTTTCTCCTTTTATATCTAAAGTTTTAGGATTCCAAACTCCTGTACCAATAAATACAGCTTTATACCCATCTTCAAAAAGTTTATCTAAAGTTATTACTGGACCTATTAAAGTATTTGGTCTTATTTTAACTCCAAGTTCTATAAGCCTTTCCTCATAATTGTCTATTATGCTTTTAGGTAGTCTAAACTCTGGAATTCCATGTCTTAAAACTCCACCTATTTTATCATTTGCATCAAATATCGTGACTTTATATCCCTTCTTAGCTAAAATAAAAGCTATCGTCATTCCAGCAGGTCCACCTCCTACAATAGCAATATTTTCTTTTAAATCTTTTATCTTCTCAAATCTTATATTTTCTAAATAATATTTAGATACATGCTTTTCAATGTCACAAAAACTCACTGGTTCAGATTTAATTCCTCTTATACAATTTCCTTTACACTGATCCTCATGAGGGCAAACTATTCCACAGGCTAAAGATAACGGATTATTTTCAAATAAAACTTCTCCAGCCTTTGCAATTTGACCTTCTTTATATAATGCTATTATTTCAGGTATTGGTGTTCCAACAGGGCAACTTGCCTGACACCTAGGATTTTTGCACATATAACATTTATTAGCTTCCATCATTAGTTCTTTCAAAAATTAGACACTCCTTTTTCTTTCGTTGTTTAGTTTTAATATTATATCATATCTTGATTATCAAACAAAGAAAGACTTCTTTCCAGTATACCATTAAGATGGGCTAGTAATACCCCATAATTTGTTATAGGCACTTGTTTTTCAATACATTGATTTACTCTGTTTATTACTGTTTTTCTATTTATCATACAGGCGCCACAATGGATTATTAAATCATATTTTTCAATATCTTCAGGGAAGTCATGAAAAATTGCATATTCATAATTTAATTTAGCACCTACATATTTGTTTAGTAAATTCGGAATTTTAACTCTTCCAATATCTTCGTGAGATACGTTATGGGTACAACTTTCTGCAAATAATATCTTTGAATCCTTTGTTAAACCACCAATAGATAAAGCTCCTTTTATAAAGGTTTCAAAATCTCCTTTTTGTCTTGCAAATAACATAGAAAAACTTGTTAATTTAATTTCTTTTGGAACTATTTTATCAACCTCTTTAAAAGCTTGAGAATCTGTTATTACTAAGTCAATATTTTTCAAGTCTTTTATTGCACTTTCAAGTTCTGTATCTCTTACTACATAGCTTTTAATTCCATGATCAAGACAATCTCTGATACATTGAACCTGAGGAAGGATGATTCTTCCCTTTGGCGCCTCTGAATCAATAGGAACTACTAAAACAACTGTACTATTATAAGGTAATAAATCACCAACTATAGGTAGTTCTTCTTCCTCCTCCTTTAATAGATTTATTATTCTATTTTTTAACTCCTCTATTCCTTCTCCATTAAAGGCTGATAATAATATAGCATCTTTAAATTCTTCTTTTATCTTATTAACTTCTTCATTTATAGCTATATCTGCTTTATTTATGGCTACTATAAATGGAATATTATATTTCTTAAAGTTTTTCTTAGCAATATTAAAAGTTTTTAAATCTATATCTTTTATATCAAATAAGTAAATAGCTAAATCTGTTCTTTTTAAAACATCTAAAGTCTTTTGAACTCTTTTCTCTCCAAGATCACTTGTATCCCCAAGTCCTGCAGTGTCAATCATTAAAATTGGTCCAACAGGTATAAGTTCCATAGCTTTTTGAACTGGATCTGTTGTTGTTCCTTCGTTTTCTGACACAAGAGATATTTCTTGTCCTAAAAACTTATTTATTAATGAGGATTTACCTGCATTTGTCTTTCCATACACTGCGATATGTTTTCTATTAGCATTAGGTGTAGAATTCATTGCTTTCCTCCTTTATAAGAATAAGTCTCTTTCTCCATTTTTAAGTCTTTCCACATTCTTTTTAAATAAGTTTCTTATATCTTCTCTTTTTAAGTTTTCTGCTTCTTTTGCTATTACAGCTTCAGCTTTTTCTAAAATTTCTTTATCACCATAATCTAAAGCAAATTCTAGTAATGTCATCATTGCATTGGGTCCGCAAACATTTTGAATTTGTCCTGATTTAGCAAGTCTCATAAATCTTTCTCCAGTTCTTCCCTTTCTGTAGCAAGCTGTACAATAGCTTGGGATATATCCATCATCTAAAACAGATTTTAGAACTTCAAGAGGAGTTCTTTCATCTGATGTCTTAAATTGTAATTCTTCTGTTCCATTTTCTCTATCTTTATATCCACCAACTCCAGTGCTTGAACCAGCACTTAGTTGTGAAATCCCGCATTTCAATAATTCTTTTCTCATTTCTGCTGTTTCTCTAGTTGACATAATAATTCCTGTAAAAGGTACAGCAATCCTAATAATAGCTACTAACTTTTTAAACATAGCATCATCAACTAAGTGTGGAAATTCATTTAAAGACATACCCTTAGCAGGCTTTAACCTTGGCATTGAAATAGTATGGAATCCTACTCCGAATTTATCTTCCAAATGTTTATTGTGCATCATAAGTCCTAAGACTTCAAACTTCGGATCAGAAAGTCCAAATAAAACTCCTCCACCAACATCATCTATCCCAGCTTCCATAGCTCTATCAAAAGCTGTTAAATGATAGTTATAATCTCCTTTTATAGATTTAGGATGCATATATTCATAGTTTTCTTTATTGTAAGTTTCTTGGAATAATATATAAGTTCCTATTTTAGCTTCATGTAACTTTTTATAGTTTTCTACAGTAGTAGCTGCTATATTTACATTAACTCTTCTTATTTCTCCATTTTCATTTTGAGTTTCATAGATTGTTTCAAGGCATTCAATAACATAGTCTATTGGTGCATTCACCGGATCTTCTCCTAATTCTAATGCCAATCTCTTATGTCCCATTTTTTCAAGTATTTTAACTTCTTCTTTAACTTCCGCCATTGTAAGTTTTCTTCTTCTAAATTCATTGTGGTTTTGATATCCACAGTACACACAATTATTTACGCAGTAATCACTTACATAAAGTGGTGCAAACATAACAATTCTTTTTCCATATATAGAATCTTTTATTTCCCCAGCTAATTTAAATATTTCCTTTAAATCTTCCTTTTCTTCTACTTGTAGTAGTATAGCTATATCTTCATATGATAGCCCTTCTCTTTTCTTTGCTCTTTCTAATACAGCTAAAATATCTTCTCTTTTAGCATCTTTTGCTTTTTCTAAAACCGTTTCTATATACTCATGATTAATAAACATTAAACCACCTCTAAATTAATATTTTATTTATAAAAATGAACATATAATAATTTGCTTATTCCGTCTCTAGCTCCAATTCATCACAACTATTATATGTCATAGTTAACCGAAGAAAGAAATTATAATAACTTATCCATATGATAAAATTATTATAATTTCTTAAAGAATAAAATAGCCTTTGACTACTTTTCAGCTTTAAATAGCATTATATTTTCAGTTTTTATTTTATTATCTTCTTCTAAGAATTCATTTTCATGGTCTTTTCTCCAAGTTACATTATCTCCTCTTGTTACTTCAACTTTAAATCCAGCTTTATTAATTCTGCCTTCAATACATTTCCTACATTCAGCAGCTTCATCACCTGTGCATATTTTCCCATCATATAAGGCATATTTTTCTCTTACACTTGTTGGTGAAAGATTTGGCATTACAACATTTCCACCAGCTTTTATTCCCTTTTCTCGACCTGTTGTATCTATACTTCCAAGAGCTGTTGTAGATGGAAGTAATACATCCGGTAACAGTAACCTAACTATGGATAAAATTGTTGTAGTTTTTTCTAAAGTTCCACCAACTTCATCTTTAAGGGGTGTATCTTTCTGTGGTATAAAAGGTCCTATACCACACATATGAGGTTTTAAATTTTTTACAAACAATAAATCATTTACTAAATCCTCATTAGTTTGAGTAGGTAGCCCTATCATAAACCCTGCACCTATTTGGTACCCTATATCCCTGAGATTGAGAAGGGCTTGTCTTCTGCTTGCAAAGGTAGCACCTGGATGCAATGTAGCATAAAGATCTTCTGTTGCAGTTTCATGCCTTAATAAATATCTATCTGCCCCAGCTTCAAACATCTTTTTATAGGATTCATAGCTTCTTTCTCCTAAAGATAAGGTAATGGCATTGTTTGGATGTTTCCTTTTTATCATCTTTATTATTTCTATCATTTTTTCGTCGGTGAAGTAATCATCCTCTCCACCTTGAAGAACGTAGGTTTTATATCCTAGTCTATCTCCCATATCTACACATTCCTCAATATCTTCTATAGTTAGTCTATACCTATCTGCATTCTTATTACTTCTTCTTATTCCACAATAAACGCAATCTCTCTTGCAATAATTAGTAAACTCAATAAGTCCTCTTAAATATACTTTATCTCCGTAGGTAATCATTCTAGTTTCATGAGCTTTTTCTGTAAGATATATTTTATCTTCTTCTGTTAAATTATCTAGAAGATAAATAAGTTCTTCTCTAGTTCCATTATTTTCTGAGTACAGCTTGTCTATGATTTGTCTTACTTTCATAATAACTCCTCCAAGTTTTAATTAATCTTATAATATAACTAAGAATTTAAGTTTATTTTTCTCTTTTTGCTATAGCGGTCTTAACAGTCACTCCCGGTATATTTCCAAGTTTACCAGTTAAACTATTAATTTCATTTAGCTCTCCTATTACAACAATTGAGATAACTGATATTTCATCTTCAAGAGGGATTCCCATTCGACCTTTAACTTTACCTCTAAAGTTTCCTACTATTTCATTAAATTCTGTATTACATTTATTTGGATCTTCTAATATTGCACTTATTACAGCTATTTTCATAAATTATTTTTACTCCTCTTCTAAAAACAAAAAAGTTTATTTTCTTCTTGAAAAAAGAAAATAAACTTTTTAATTTATATTAATAATAAAAATTATAGACCTTAACTTATATATAAATTAAAGTATTCTAATAACCTTTATTATTAATACAGATTATAATTTTTTTCTCTTTCAAATTAGAATTCTCTTTTTTGTTAGACAACTTAAATATCATTATAAATATAAACACATGAATAAGAATTCTCTAAATTCAAATGAATCTTTTTATAATACTTCTATTTATATGATAATTATTCCAATTTATGATGTCAATAGTCTTAGTCATATAAATATAGTATAAATAAAACAATCATGATTCAAAATCATGATTGCTATTTTTTAAAATACTCTATTAACTTTTCTTTTTCATAAGGAGCAAAGTCATAATTATCTATTTCTCTCTCTGAGATCCATTTTCCATCAATTATTTCCGTTCCATAAACTATTCTTTCTTTAAGTTCCCCTTGATATACTAAGCAACTTTCTAAATCATTAATATCTAATTCAAAAATTGGTTTTAGGTTAAATATAATAGCTTTAAGATCTTCTTTTATAGCTTTATTTATACATTTTTCTTCTGTTTCCTTACCTTTAACCTTTTTACCAAGTAAATACCAAAGTTTTGGTTCTTTTCTTTTTGACTTTCTTTGAACTATAAAAACATTTTTAAAATCATCTTTTATAATTATAGAACATTCAATAATTTTCGCCATAGTAATCCCTCCCCTATTATAATAACTGCATTTATATTGTATAGCATTAAAATAAAATGTAGTTAATAATTATAGTAATTCTTTTTCTATTAATTTATATTCTATATAAATTTATTTTTCCCTCTATTTATAAGTTAAACATTATTATAATTTAATAAAAACTTTATAAAGGCTAGAGCTTCTCTTAAATACATTATTGGTGTTAATAAGATTTTTGTTTTATTACTATAAAATCTTGGTTTATTATAGCCTAATTTTTTAGCTATCTTACTACTTCTATAAGCATGAAAATCTGATGTAATTACAGTTATATTAAGTTTATCTGCAGGTTCACTTGATATTGTTTCTATTATACTTTTAGAAAACTTAAGATTTTCATTAGTTGTTGTAGATTTATCTTCCATAACTATATAATTTTCCTTTATTCCCTTTGAAACAAGATAAGTCTTCATTGCTAAAGCTTCTGAAATATCTTCTCCTTTTCCTTGCCCCCCTGAAACTATTATTATAACATCTTCCTCTTGTTTATTTACATATTCTAATGTAGCATCTAATCTTTGAATTAAAGTAAGGCTTGGCGTTGTTCCCCTAACACCAGCACCTAGTACAATAACATATTTAGAATAACCTAAATTATTTTTCGGAAAAGATATTATCAAAGTTTCTATAACTAAAAATATTACTAACCCTAATGCTATGAAAGGTTTTCCAAATTTATATATTTTATTAAAACTTTTTATATCTTTATTTTTTAAATAGTAAATTATTATTAAAATTACTCCTATTAGTAAAAGTTCTTTACTAAAGCTTATCTTAGTGTAAACTGTATTAATTAAAATTGTATATAAAACAATTGTTGTTCCAAGCATTAATTCAATTTTATTTTTCACCTAAGACTCTCTCCTTTATTCTTTAGGAAATTGCAAAAAATTTACTCTGCGAATAATTTTTTATAATTTCCATCCTTTTTACTATACTTCTAATTCCTCTAATTCTATAGAATATGTTCCACAATTTTTGCAAACTATAACTGTAATAATATAGCTTTTATCCACTATTCTTTGTTGTTTTAATCTGGTAAAGGATTTTCCTTCATATTCTTCATCTATACTGCTTTTTATAAACTGATTATTCTTCCCATAAACATAAAAATAATATTCTAAGAAGTCAAAAATCTTCTTCTTTTCTTCTTTTCCACTTTTACACTCTCCACAATAAGTTTCATAATAAGCGTTTTGAAACTCAACTTCCTTAGAATTATTAAGTAATTCTAAAACACTTATTTCATCTATTCCATATAATTCATTATCCTCATCATTAGCAAAATAATCTAGATTATCTTCTCTTAACTCATATTCTTTATTTTCAAAAGTGAATTTATATTCCATATTTCTACTTCCTTTCTTAAATTGTTTATATTTCTAATTATACCATAATAAATCTTCAAAACTAAAGGATGA
The DNA here is from genome assembly GCA_029257045.1 of Clostridium sp. Classification (GTDB taxonomy): domain Bacteria; phylum Bacillota; class Clostridia; order Clostridiales; family Clostridiaceae; genus Clostridium. The sequence goes on along the minus strand of JARIDB010000006.1, from coordinate 8,116 downwards.
AATTATAATCAAAATTAGACACCTTAAACTTATATAATAATTTTTAAGTTATATTTTATTTCAAAAAATAAGATAACTAAAATTAAAAACTTCTACTTTTAGTTATCTTATCTTTTATTACTTTATTGAACTTCCATTAAAATCAGTATATTCAGTTACATTTTTATCATTGCCTACATTATTTTGATTTTCATTCAACTTTTGTCTTCTTGTTCCTTTTTGCATTGGATTTTTGCTTCCTTCTTTCGTCATATAAAACACATCCTTTCAAAAGTATTTTATACCTTAAATAATTTTTAATACATTAAACTTCTTATAATTTTATAATTCAGATTCAGCTGAATTATTTCCTATTGTTTATTCTACACCTAAAAATTTAATTCACATTGTAGGTGAGAAAATAAAGAGGTATGGCGAAGTTAACATATAACGAGCAATTAGTTAACGTAGCATAGCTCTTTATTTTCTTCTAGTCTATAACTTAAGTTATATTCTTACTAAAATATCATTAATTTCTTCACTTATTTTAAGCCTTTCTTCTGAAATCCAATCAAAATCAAAGATTAGATTAAATACTTTGCTAAAAGAATAGTACATATTTATTTTTTGATAATATAATTCTAATTCCTCTAAGTTACCAGTAAAACATTGTGGTTTTGTTAAAGTCTTTAACTTTTCTACAAAGACTTCATTAACATATTCTAAGAAATTATTTAATAAATATTCATTAGAAATATCAAAAGGTATTTTTAAAAGTTGCCACTGTCTTTCTTCTTTTAACTTAAATCTTTTTATATTTTCTAATATAAATAAGTAATCACTTATATCCATTTTTCTATAAAAGTCTAATTTTTCTTTTCTTGTCGCCCATAATGCTAATTTTTCATTAAGGGGTAAACTTTTTATTTTTAAAATTGCATCAGAGGGTCCAATAACCGCTTCTTCTATTATTATATCTTCATCTTCTAGTCTATTTTTAATAAATCTTTGTCTATCCATTACTGTTGCTACATACCCTACTTCATAAAGGCCCTTTCTTCCTGCTCTACCTGCAACCTGTTTAACTTCTTGCGATGTAAGAGGTCTTATTTCTTCCCCATCATATTTTTGGGTATCCAGGAATATTATTCTTTTAATCGGAAGATTAACCCCCATCCCTATTGCATCTGTTGTAACTAACACTTTATTTTCTTTATTAATAAACATCTCATATTGTTTTTTTCTAACTTCAGGAGGTAGATCTCCATATATAATACTTACCTTTATCCCTTCTCCTGAATATTGTTCTGCTATTTTTAATACCTTTTTTTTAGAAAATACTACTATTGCATCTCCCTCTTTTACCTTATTATGAATAAAATTTGTATTTTCAACCTTCAAAGGTATTTCTCTTATATATTCTTTTAATAAATAACTATCTTTACAGTCTTCTACTATTTTTATAATTAACTCCTTAGCATTTAAAGCCCCACATAAGTGTAACTCCTTACACTTTAGTCCTAACAACGCTCTAGTCCAAGCTGCTCCTCTTTGAGAATCGCCAATCATTTGAATTTCATCAATAATTGCTATGTCATATTCTTTTCTTAAATCTATCTTTTCAACTGTACAAGAAGTATGGGTTGCCCCTTCCCTTATTATTTCTTCTTCCCCTGTAAGTAGATTACAATCTATCCCTAAATCATTTAGTTTTTCATAATTTTCCAAGGCAAGTATTCTTAAGGGTGATAAATAAACTCCATTTTTTGCTTCCTTTACCCTTTCCATTGCATTATAAGTTTTTCCTGTATTTGTCTCTCCTAAATGAATTATGATGTTTCTTCTTAAATTTCTAACTATTTTATATTCATCTTTAGGATTATCTGGAAAGCTCTCTTCAAATTCAGCTGCAATTAACTTAGGTATATGTTGCTTTGTTAAAAGAGACATAAAACCCGAGTTAATAAAAACATTATAATTATCTCTTATAACATTATAAAATTCGAAATCTGTATTGTTTTTTCTATTATAATCCGCCAATAATTCTTTAGATATATATTCTAAAAGTTCTTCATATTTATCATATGTTTCTTTATAATCCTTTAAACCTTCATTTTCCATTTCTTTAAGCAAAATTATCTTTTTTCTTAAAGAAGTTTCTTGTTCAATTAATGCACCAATCTTTGAGTTTTTAGCAATCTCACTTATTTGTTTAAGTTGAGATTTTATTTTTTTAAATTCTCTTTGCATAGTATTTTTTTTCAACTTATCACCTCTTATTATATTATTAGCTATCAAAAACTATTATACATTTTATCCCTTTTATACAAATTTATTATATTTTTTTATAACACTTGATTAAATTGTGTTTTTATCTTAAACTTATATCTTAAGAACTTAATATTATACATTTTTTTATTTATTTAAGCTTTTCTTAATATTAATTTAAGATTTATTGTTTATACTATATTTAAATTATATTTTAGTATTATTAAATGTTTATAAAGGCGGTATTTTTATGAATGACAATTATATTTACTTGGTTTTTTCTAACACAGGGACTGTACTCTCAAGATGCATAAATTACTATACAAAAGATGAGTATGTGCATGTTTCTTTAAGTCTTGATGAAAATCTAAATAAAATGTATTCCTTTGGAAGAATATTTCCTATATGTCCCTTTATCGGTGGCTTTGTGGAAGAAGACTTAAAAGATGGTGTTTATAAAAGATTTCAAAATAGCAAATGTGTTATTTATAAATTAGAAATTGATGAAGATCAATATAATTTATTAAAAAAAGAATTATCAAACTTTTTAACTAACAAGAAGAAATATCGTTATAATCTCTTAGGATTAATTGGCTTTACTATTAACAAACCAATTAAGAGGGACAACCATTATTTCTGTTCGGAATTTGTTTCCCACTTATTAATAGAAAGTAACATTTTTGATTCTAATAAGGTTCCATCTCTTGTTAAACCTAGCGACTTATTACAAATTGAACATAAAGAATTCATATACGAAGGCTATGCTAATAATTATGAGGTTTACGACACCTATAATAATTTTTTAGATTTAAGATGTTAAAAATTAGGTTTTCTTAATTTTTAACATCCTATTTTTTTGCAATTCCTTTGTACACCTTATAAAGAAAAGGGTTTTTTTCCTTCTCATCTACTTGAATGATATATTGTGTCATTTCAATTATTGGAAGTAATATATTCATTGCATCTAAATATCCCTCTTTTATTCTATTTTTCTTTGCTTCTTCATCTAAATTTAAGGTACCATTTATAATATTCTCATTTAAGCTCTTTGAATATATCTCAATTATTTTTGTTTTTGGATAAAGAGACCTATTTACTCTATTTTCTTTTGACAAGGATACTACAATTATTATATTACACCCTTCTCCATAAAGGGGCTGAATAGGTAGGTTGTCACAAATTGCTCCATCTATATATTTTATATTATTTATTTCTGTAGGTTCATAAATTAATGGTAGTGATGAGGATGCTATAATTATATCCTTACTTATTTCCTCATTGTATTCTAGCAAATTAAAATACTTCACTTTAAAACTTGGGAATTCAGTGCAAGTTGCATAACATACCTTTCCAAGGCTTTTAATTTTTCTTATATCAACATACTTGTCTATAAGTTCTATAGCACCTTCTTTTGTAACATAGCTTTCTTCTGATTTTTGACTTAAGTACTTTTTAGAAAGGTTAATGTTTCTTCCTCCTATAATAAGCCCAATACCTTTTTTTAATATTTCCAGCTTATTTAATGGTATTAATTTATCTAAAGAAACTTCCTTCCATAGATTTTCTGCTACTTCTATATCCTCTTGGGCAAATAATACTGCATTAAAGGCTCCTATTGAAGTTCCTGAGAAGAATTTTATATATTTACTTATCCCAAGTTCACTTAGAGCTTTCCAGACCCCTAATTCATAAGCGCCTTTTCCGCCCCCTCCTCCAAGTACTAATCCTATCTTCATTTATTATTCCTCATTTAATTCTTTTTATAGCTACTATTATATTATTCTTTATATCTTTTGTTAATTATAATTTCCTATAAAATAAAAAAACACCTTAAAACTAATGTTTTAAGGTGTTTTTAAGCATTTAGCTATCTTATTGCGCTTTTTGCAACTTCAACTAAGTCTGCAAATGCTTTTGCATCATTTATAGCTATTTCTGATAACATTTTTCTATTCATATCAATTCCAGCTAATTTTAATCCATTCATGAATCTTGAATATGATAATCCATTCATTCTTGTAGCTGCATTAATTCTTGCTATCCAAAGTCTTCTATAATCTCTCTTTTTTAATCTTCTTCCAACATATGCATTTCTTAAAGCTCTAATTACTGATTCATTTGCAGTTTTGAATAATCTGCTTTTTCCACCGTAATATCCTTTAGCAAGCTTTAATACTTTTTTATGATTTTTACGTGAATTTACTGCTCTTTTAACTCTAGCCATGTTTCAATCCTCCTATATCCTATAAGTATGGTAATAATTTCTTCATTGCTTTTTCTTGAGTTGTTGAAACATAAGCAGCTTTTCTTAAGTTTCTCTTTCTCTTAGCACTTTTCTTTGTTAATATATGGCTCTTAAAAGCTTTAGCTCTTTTTAGCTTTCCAGTTCCAGTTAATTTAAATCTCTTTGCTGCTCCTCTATGGGTTTTCATTTTTGGCATAATAGTATTCTCCTCTCAAGTTATGCTTTTTTAGGACTAAGTACCATCGTCATATTTCTACCTTCATGCTTCGCAGGCTTTTCAATTATGCAAACATCTTCTAGTTTTGCTGCAAAACTAGCAAGGATTTCTCTTCCTCTATTACCTAATTGAGCTTCTCTACCTTTAAATCTAATAGTTACTTTTACTTTGTCTCCATCTAATAAAAACTTTCTAGCATTTTTTGCTTTTATTGCAATATCATTTTCTTCGATTGTTAAACCAAATCTAACTTCTTTCAATAATGTTACCTTTTGTTTTTTCTTAGCTTCTTTTTCTTTCTTTGATTGCTCGTAGAAATATTTACCAAGGTCCATAATTCTACAAACCGGTGGTTCAGCATTTGGAGAAATCATTACTAAATCTAATTCTTTCTCATCTGCCATTTCTTGAGCTTCTCTTGTTGAAATTATTCCTACTTGATTACCTTCGCTATCAAGTAATCTAACTTCCCTTACCCTTATTGATTCATTACAAGTAAAATTTTTACTTATATCAGGTCACCTCCAAAATTTTAAAATACAACAAAAATAGAGCACGTCTTTACGCCGTCCTCTAGTACTTATAAAAAACTAGTTCTAAAACTAGAATTAATACACTAATTCATTTACCCTACTAAGCATTGCCGTAAGGTGAGAAACGGCTGTTTCTTCTTAACACTTAATTATTTTAACACTATACTTGTGTCTTGTCAATATTTCTATATTTATATTATTAACATTTTTCAAATAAATATTCTATGTTTCTTATATTATATCATTTTCCCTTTATAATCTAAAGTACCACCCATAAGATTATATAATTTTATAAAACCTTCAGCTTCTAGCATCTGACAAGCTATGCTACTCCTTACTCCCGCTTTGCAGTAAACTAAAATTTCTTTATCTTTATATTTTTCTAAATCTTCTATTTCCCATTCTAGTTCTTCCACAGGAACATTTATTGAATTTGGTATTTTAATTTCTTTATTTTCTCTAAAAGTTCTTACATCAAGTATAATTAATTCTTCCTTTTCTTTAATTAATCTTTCTGCTTCTTCACTATATATATTTATCATTTACTACCTCTTTAAACAATTAATTTTTATTTGATTTACATAATTAAATTATATTACTTTAATTACAATTACACAAATAAAATTGAATTTATTAATAATTAATATTCCAAAAAGGCTGTGGAAACAGCCCTTTTTTTATAATTATCTTTTTCCTGTATCAAAAGGTTCCCCTGCAGCTTTTGGCGCTTGTGTTGACTTTGAAAATAATACAAGAGCAACTAAAGTTATTACATATGGGAAAATTTTTAAAATAACCCCTGGTATTTGTGATAACGCCGGTACAACTTGTGATACGTTTGCTATTGTTGAAGCGAATCCAAAGAAGAAAGTTGCTCCAAGTATTCCAAGAGGTTTCCATTGTCCGAATATTAAGGCAGCTAGTGCCAAGAATCCAAGACCTGAAACATTTCCATTAAATTCTCCAGAATATGAAAGTAACATTATACATCCACCTAAAGCGGCTAATGCACCAGAAGTCATAACTCCTATATATCTCATCTTGAAAACACTTACTCCAGCAGCAGCTGCTGCCTGTGGATGTTCTCCACAAGATCTTAGCCTTAATCCAAAACTTGTTTTATATAATATAAACGCACTAATAGCTAATATAACTAAGGCTATCCAAGTAGTTGTATAAGTTCTTGTAAATAATAAAGGCCCTATTATTGGAATTTCTGATAAAATAGGAATATTCTTAGGTATAAATCCTGTTGTTATTCTTATGTTACCACTTCCAGTAATATTTCTTGCTAGGAAAACTGTTAATGCTCCTGATATCATATTAATTGCTGTACCACTTATAACTTGATCTGCATTTAAATTAATACTTGCAAAGGCATGTAATAAAGAAAATATAACTCCAACTAAAGCTGCAACTAAAAGCCCTATCCATAAAGCACTCGTTACACCATTTGCTTGTAACTTTGAAACAGTTAGTGCCCCTGCAAAAGAACCAACTATCATAAGTCCATCAAGACCTATATTTATAACTCCACTTCTTTCACTATATAAAGCTCCTAAAGCTGTCATCAGTAATGGAATTGTATATGCTATAGCATATGGAAATACTTGTTTTATAATTTCCCACATTATTTCTCCACCACCCTTTCAGAAAGTTTTTTATTGCTTCTTTTTTTACTATATTTATTAATTAATTTATCCATGATAATACTAGTTGCAGCAAAATAAATTATTGTTGCCATTATTGTATCTGCAAGCTCTGGTGGTACCTTAACTGCAGCATTCATAAAGCCTTTTCCTACGTAAAGTATTCCAAAGAATAAAGCTGAAAATAGTACTCCTATCGGATTATTGGCTGCAAGTAAAGCAACAGCAATACCATCAAATCCTTGGCTAGGCATAACTCCAATTTGCATAACTGTGGCATTTCCTGTATATTGAACAACTCCAGCTAGACCCGCTAACGCTCCTGCTATCATCATAGAAATTATTATATTTCTATTAACTGGCATCCCTGCATATTCTGCACCATATCTATTAAATCCAACAGCTTTAAGTTCATAACCTAAAACAGTTTTATTTAATATAAACCATACTATAAATACTGAAAATAGTGCTAAAAATATTCCAAGGTTTATATATGACCCTTCAAATATTTTTGATATCCAATTTGCTCTTAAAGTTGCAACCTCTGGTAACATTCTTGATTCTGTTTCTAAAAATTCCCCCTTGAAATAAGCCGGAATTTCATAATACACAATCCAGTAAGCTACCCAGTTCATCATAATAGCCGATACAACTTCATTTACATTAAACTTAGCCTTTAAAACTCCTGGTATAACTCCCCATAGAGCCCCACCTAATATTCCAGAAATAATTATTAATGAAATTAATATACCTCTTGGTAAATCAACTGTAAGTCCTACTGCTACAGAACAGAATCCTCCTATTAACATTTGCCCTGGAGTTCCTATGTTAAATAGACCAGTTTTAAAAGCAAAAGCTATTGATAAACCTGTCAATATTAAAGGTGTAGCAGTTGCAATTGTATTTCCTATTCTTTCAAGGTTCATTAATCCGCCTTTAAATAAATATATGTAACCATCTATTGGATTGAAAGACATGACAACCATTAATAAAGCTCCAGCTATTAATCCTAATATTATAGCTAATATCGATTTCAGTCCTTGATTTTTACCCATCTATTTTTCACCTCTTTTTATTCCAGCCATCATTAATCCAACTTCATTCTCGTCAGTTTCATTGGCATTTACTATTCCTATAAGTTCACCGTTATTTACTATAGCAATTCTATCTGAAAGATTTAGTATTTCATCTAATTCTAGAGATACTAATAATACAGCCTTGCCAC
>JARIDB010000164.1 GCA_029257045.1 Clostridium sp. | reverse complement strand
TAAAATATTAATTGAAAGGACGTGTAATTATGAATAACAATTTAAAAATGCCTAAAAAGAAAAGAAAAAAGAAAAAATCAATAGGTTATAAAATTTTTATGAGCTTTTTAATAATCTTACTTGCAATAATAATTATCGGAACTGGTTATTTAGTAGGTACCTTAAATAAACTAGATAATACTAAGGTTAATAAGGATAACTTAGGAATTAAAACAGAAGATTTTACTAATTACGATACAAAAAATATTAAAAACATAGCCTTGTTTGGAATAGATGCAACTGATAGTAACTCTGGACGTTCAGATTCTATTATGGTTGCTACAATAGATTCAAAACATAAAAAGTTGAAAATAACTTCAATAATGAGAGATTCTTATGTAAATATTGAAGGTTATGGTAATGATAAAATAAACCATGCGTATGCTTATGGGGGGCCAGAGTTATCGTTAAATACAATAAATCAGAACTTTGGATTAAACATAGAAAATTATGCAACTGTTGATTTTTCATCTCTTCCAGCAATTATTAATTTGCTTGGTGGAATTGATATAGAAATCACTAATGATGAATTAGGATATATTAATGATTATATAAGCAGCTTAAATTCAGTAGAAGGAACTAACTCACCTGGTATCTATTCTTCTGGTCTTCAACACTTAGATGGTATCCAAGCTCTTGCTTACTCTAGAATTAGATATACAGCTGGTGGTGATTACGAAAGGACTCAAAGGCATAGAACAGTTTTAAATTCTTTATTTAAAACTTTAGTTAATAAGCCTGTTACTTCTTATCCAGCAATGTTAAGTGAAATCCTTCCTTATGTTCAAACTAACTTAGGAACTTCTGAAATCTTATCTATTGGTACAGATGTTTTATCTATAGGTAATAATTTAGAGCAAGACAGATTCCCTAGAGATGTTGATGCTGTAGGTACATCAATTGATGGTGTGTATTATTTAACCTTTGATAGAGAAACTGTAAAACAAGAAATGAAAAATTATATTTTTAATGATATAAAATAAAAAAATTAATATATAATTTTAAAAATACCCTAAAGAGAATAAAATTCTTTAAGGTATTTTTCTTTTCTTATTTTTTTATTAGATTTTAAAAAATCCTTAGTATACTCCAGCTTTTATTTATATTGCTTATTCTTTACATTACTCATCACGATTTCAAGATCATCTACAGAATCTATTTCATATACATCATCAGAGTTCAACTTTTCCAACTTTACATTAATTTCATTAATGTTGTCCTTGACGATATCATCCCAAAATAAGCTTGTAAAGTTCCCTTTAGAAATACACTCTTCTAATTTCTTTACTATATATCTTCCATCATCTTCATTCCAATATGATACTCCACACATTATATATCTACCATCTTCAGAACCTACATCAATATCACAAACTCTATCATTCCCATCAGTTTTTAGCATCCATTCATCTTTATATCCAAACTTCATTGAACTAAAATACGCAGATGTTTTCATAGAAGGTTTTAAAAAGTTCTTATTAAGATAAATATCCCCTTCAATAACATATGTATCTTTAAGATATTCTCTAACTAGGTACATAGTATATATATTATTATACTTATCATATTTATCATTATGAATAAGGGTTACTCCATATTTTTCTTTTAAAAATTCAAATTTTTCCTTAAGATATCCTGTTACTACTATTATATCATTTATTCCAATCTCATTTAATGCTTTGATTTGCCTTTCTATAATACTCTCTCCGTTAACAATAATTAATGGTTTTGGTGTATTTAATGTTAGTGGTCTTAATCTTGTTCCCATACCAGCTGCTAATAAAATAGCTCTCATAATGTAAAATCTCCTATTCCTAATCTAATATATTTTTTCTTTTCTTCTTTGTAAACATTGAAATTATTTCATTTATATCTCCAGCCGCCATTATAGACCCAGCCATAATTACTACACAACAAACTATTGATTTTAGATCTATATCATTCCCTAATAAAACTAGTCCAAATATTATAGACCATGCTGAATAAGTAATATTTAATGACATTGCTTTTGTAGCTCCTATCTTATGTATTCCCTTATAGTAGAATATATATGAAGCTGTTCCTGCTAATGCTGTTAAGCATATTATTCCTGTTGCTGAAGTTGGTAAGATTCCTAGTGTAAACTTTAGTCCCTTAATTATTGGTATAATTAAAAATCCATATACTATAGCTGATGTTAATTGTCTTACCTGTAATGATTGTTCCGGGCTTATTTCATCTTCTTTCATACCATAGGCACATATAACAGCTTCAGATGCCCATCCAACTACACAAAGTATTGCAAAGATGAAACCTAAAGTTAAATTTGCAACTTCTCCTCCAGGTGTATATCCTAAAACAACTATACCTGAAATACTAATAGCCAATCCTAAAATAGCTATTGGTTTTAACTTTTCTTTTAAAAATATATAAGATAACAATGCTCCAATAGCTGGATACAGCGAAGAAATTATAGCTGTATATGATGCTCCTATATATTTAATTGCTAAAAGGTATCCAGTCATTCCTACTGGGCCTCCTAACAATGCTCCTAACATTATAAACCTACCACTTTTAGTCATAGCTGCTTTAAAAGTTTTATTTAATTGTTTTTTCATTGTCATATATATAGTCATCCAAATAGATGAACATATATCATGTAGAAAGGTGCTAACAAATGGTGCTAAGAATATTGCTTGCTCTGTATCTACAAAAGGAGACATCGCCAAAGCAACTCCAAGTAAAACTGTGTCAATCCCCCATAAAATACCAGACATTAATCCATATATCATATTATTTATTCTCCTCCAAAATAATATTAAGGTTCTTTTTAGCCCTATTATATCTATCTATACCATAAGAACCAAAATCATCACCCTTTGCCTCTTTTATATTGGTCCACGTACTCCATAAAAAATCTTGATAAATCTTGTTTATTAAAATTCTTTTTTTATAACTTTCTTCCGCTTTACCACCAAAATATATATTTAAAAATAACTCCTCTTCATCTTCAGAAAGTCCATTTTCTAAACAGTATCCTGCCAAATCCCACATAGGGTCATTCATTCCACCGTACTCCCAGTCTATCAAATACATCTTTTCATCGCCACTTTTTATAAAATTTTCTGCAACTGTATCATTATGGCAAGGTGTTAACTCTGTATCCAATTCATTTATTATTATTTTCAAATATATTACTTTATCTTTTACTTCATAGTAATCCTCAAAATTATTTCCATTAACTTTTATTAAAAGCTGTTCGTATTTTTCTATTTTATTATATATATCAAAACTATTAGCCATTTGTAA
>JARIDB010000114.1 GCA_029257045.1 Clostridium sp. | reverse complement strand
AGAAAATCCAACAAAACCGGAAAATATAATAAAACCAGGCAATGAAAATGGTAAAACAAATTCATTACCACAAACAGGCGGAACAAATTCTACTATAGTATTTATATTTGCTTCCTTAGCAGTTTTAGCTGGAGTCTATTTCATTATTAAAAAGAAAAAAGATACTAAATAAATAAATAAATAAATAAATAAATAAATAAATAAATAAATAAAATTGAAGTAAAATAATAAGAGCTTAGAAACTTGTGTCTATAAAGGTTTCTAAGCTCTTTCCTTCCTTCAGTTAATAGTGAATATATAATGGCTTGCGATGACTTGGAGCATAGCAAGGTCATAAGCAAACTATTATATGTTAACCTTTTTTGTTAAAAGACTCTTATAAAGGCAAGTAAAATAATAAGTACCCCAGATATCCATGATAGATCTATTCTGATCTTTTCAATAAATCGTAATCCTATGAAAGAACCTAAAATAATAGAAAAAAATCCTATTATAAGTGAAAATAAAATAGATTGTAGGTAATTAACAGAAATTAAACTACTACTAAAACCAACGGCTAAACTATCTAAAGAAAGTGCAATAGCAAGATAAAAGGCCTCTTTAGATGATAAAATTTTAGATTTATCAAAGTCTGCCTTTATTTCATCTGCGTAAACTTGTAAAACAAAGTTTAAATCAAAAATTTTGAAAGTTAAAGGTGATGACTTTTTTGAATTATTTTTTATATAACCTTTTAAAATACTTTCAAAAAGTCTATAAATACCAATTGAAAATAATAATAAAAAGCTAATTGACTTAGCTAAATTAATAGGTATATATCCTTTAAAAGTTTCTCCTATTAAAAGTGAAAGCCATAGCATAGAACAAGAAACGATATCTATTATTAAAGCTGAAATTAAGGGTATCTTTATTTTACTAGTACCATAGGATATACTTGCTAAAAATGAATCTATAGATATAGAGATTACTAATATTAAAGTATCTAACATAAAATTATCCTTTAAATTGTTATTAATGCATAATATGAATAGATATTGTTTAAAGTTACAAAATGTGATAATTACATAATAATAAAAATATTATAAAAAACACTAGAAAAAATTAAGTATTAAAGCTAAAATAATAAAAGCGTTAGTTATTAAATAAAAAAGAAAAGTTAAGGGAATTATAAGGAGAGATTTTATGGATAATAAAAATATAAACGATGAAGAAAAGCAAATAATGAAATTTATTGACGAAGAAGGAAATGTTGTAGAATTTGAAGCTGTTGCAAGAGTGTTTTTAAAAGAACAAGAATATTTACTTTTAGCATCTTTAAATGATGAATCTGAAGATCTTTATGTATTTAGAGTAGATGAAGTTGATGGAAAAGAAGAACTAAATATTGTAGAAGATGATAAAGAATTTATAGAAGTAAAAAAAGAATATAAAAAATTATTATATTAAATTAGGAGAGATTTTTATGGAAGTTAACAAAATAATTAGTATTTTAGACGAAAATTTTTTAAGTGAAATAGAAGAGTTAAAGATTGAAAAGGATTTATTCTTAGTAAGATTTAATTTTGACTTTGATGAAGATGTCTTAAAGGCAGCTAAAAGCTATTCTAATGAAGAAAGTGATTATGAAGAAGAAAGTAATGAATGGTATAAGGAATATTTAATACCATACCTTTATGAATATGGTAATGATGAAGTTTTAGATGTAATAGAAGAAATAATTGAAGAATTAGAAATTGAAGGGGAAATAATGGCTTTTCAAATGCAACCTTCAAATGTAGAATCCATGCAGCTTATGGGCTTATTTACTAGTGGAGAAAAAGAAGTTTCTATAGAAGATGTAGCTAAAGATTTCATATTTTAATTGGTATATAAATATTAATATAATTATATGATTAAGATTACTAAATACTATATAATTTAACAATCTTATTCATTAAATAAAGGGTGAATATTTAAATATTCACCCTTTAAAATAATTACATGTTCTTAACAATTAAAACCTCATAAAATGAGGATTTTTTATTTTACCAAATAAAATATCTATATTATAACCTTAAATGTAAAGAAGAATCTCCAAGGATTCTTTTTTTATATAAGAATATAAAACCTAACATTATAAATAATAAGTAAACTAAGCAACTTGCTTTATAAAGTTTTCAGTTATATTTCTTTTCTTGTATTTTAAATAAAGACCTTTTTGTCTAATACTTATAAGCTTGTCTAAATCTTGAGAAATATAAACAACTAGTTTATTTGTTGCTGATAGATATTTAAGAAGAAAACTTAATAATATCTTTCTAGCTATAATTTTTCTTCTAAGTCCTTTAATCACAGATTTCACCTCCAGTAATTTACAAGTATAATTAATTTATAACAGTATTATACTAAAAAAGTATAAAAGTGTAAAATAGAAATAGTAAACAAATATTTACAAGAATATACAAAATTAATCAAACCTATAATATTTAAGACAAATTAGATAGTAAAAATAATTAATATAAAGAATGAAAATATTAGATAAAAGTTGAAATTTATTAAGTAATGATTACTATCAATAAATTATATAAGTTGATATTGGGCAAAATAGAAGGTAAAATAGAATAAGATGAAATATATGACAAAGGAGAAAATCGATGGATTACGAAAATATGAAAATGGATGATATAATAAAAAGAATAAATGAATTATATAAGAAAATGAAAGAAAATGGATTAAACGAAGAAGAAAAAGAAGAACAACAAATTTTAAGAAGAAGATATATAGATAGTGTAAAAGGTAATTTTAGAGAGCAGTTAGAAACGGTAGAATATAAAAAGAAATAATTAAAGGGTGATGATTTTGTCAGTTACAGTTGAAACATTAATAAAAGATTTTGATATGGAAGTTTTAGTGGAAGGAGAAAAAGACATTGAGGTTCAGGTAAATGATATTAATAGACCTGGACTTCAATTAGGTGGTTTTTATAATTACTTTTCTCCAGAAAGAATTCAAGTAATTGGAAAGGCAGAATGGAGTTTTCTTGATGCCATGGGACTTGAACTTAGGAAAAAAAGGATAAACAAGTATTTTACTTTTAATTTAAATTGTGTTGTTATGACAAGAGATTTAGAACCTCACGAAGATTTGATTAAAGCTGCAGAAAAAAATAAAGTTTGGGTAATTAGAACGAATTTAGTTACTACTAAGTTTATTAGTAAAATTACAATATATTTAGCTGCTAAATTTGCACCAGAAACAAGATTACATGGAGTCTTAGTAGATGTATATGGAATTGGAATATTAATAACTGGTGAAAGTGGTATTGGCAAAAGTGAAACAGCTTTAGAACTTATAAAAAGAGGTCATAGACTTGTAACTGACGATGCAGTAGATATTAAAGAAATAGATGGTGAATTAGTAGGTTCATCACCGAGAATTACAATTGGAATGTTAGAAGTTAGAGGTATTGGAATAATAGATGTATCAGCATTATATGGATTAAGTTCAATTTTACCAGAAAAGGATATCCAACTTTTGATGTATTTTGAGCATTGGAAAGATGATGGAGATTATGACAGATTAGGATTAAATGATGAAAGAGAAGATATTCTAGGCGTTAAAGTTAAAAAACTTAGAATTCCAGTAAGACCTGGCAGAAATATTGCAGTTATAATAGAAGCTGCAGCTGCTAACTTTAGACATTCATTAATGTCAGATGTAACACCAGTTGATATAATTGAAAATAGGATGGACAACATAATATAATTAATACTTTTAGGAGGTATTTCATGAGTAATACAGATAAAAAAAAGTCATGGTTGAAATATGAAGAAAAAGGTAGAGAAGAAATTTTTGATTTTTGTAAGGGATATATAGACTTTTTATCAGAATGCAAAACTGAAAGGGAGTGTATTTTAACAAGTTCTGATATGTTAGAGGCTTTAGGATATAGAGATTTAACAGAAGTATTAGAAAATAAAGAAACTTTAAAAGCTGGAGATAAGGTTTATATTAATAATAAAGATAAAGCTATTGCAGCTTTTTTAATAGGAGAAGAACCTTTAGAAAATGGTATGAGAATAATAGGATCTCACGTTGATTCACCAAGGCTTGATTTAAAACAAAATCCATTATATGAAGATGCAGATCTTGCTTTAATGGAAACTCATTATTATGGTGGAATTAAAAAATATCAATGGGTAACGCTACCTTTAGCTTTACATGGGGTTGTAGTTAAAAAGGATGGTACAAAAATTGATGTAGTTATAGGTGAAGATCCAGAGGATCCAGTAGTTGGAGTTTCAGATCTTTTAGCTCACTTATCTAAAGATCAACAACAAAAAAAAGGTGCTGATGTAATTGAGGGTGAGGATATCAATGTTTTAGTTGGTAGCATTCCGGTTGAAGGCAAGGAAAAAGATGCAGTTAAAGCAAATATTCTTAAAATATTAAAAGAAAAATATGATTTCGAAGAAGAAGATTTTATATCAGCTGAAATAGAAGTAGTTCCTGCAGGAAGAGCTAGAGAATATGGATTAGATAGAAGTATGATAATGGCTTATGGTCAAGATGATAGAGTATGCGCTTATACTTCACTAATGGCATTACTTGATTTAGAAGATGCAAAATATACTTCAGCAATTCTTTTAGTAGATAAGGAAGAAGTAGGAAGTATTGGAGCAACAGGAATGCAATCAAAATTCTTTGAAAATACTGTTGCAGAAGTTATGGATAGACTTGGAGAATATTCAGAATTGAAATTAAGAAGAGCCTTATCAAATTCAAAAATGTTATCAGCAGATGTAACTGTTGCCTTTGATCCTAATTATCCATCAGTTATGGAAAAGAAAAATTCTGCATATTTTGGAAAAGGACTAGTACTTAGTAAATATACAGGCTCTAGGGGAAAGTCAGGTTGTAATGATGCAAATCCTGAATTTATAGCATGGCTTAGAGATATAATGGATAGAAATGATGTGGATTATCAAACTGGAGAACTTGGAAAAGTAGATCAGGGAGGTGGCGGAACTATAGCCTATATATTAGCACAGTATAATATGGAAGTTATAGATTGTGGAGTTGCTCTACAGAATATGCATGCCCCTTGGGAAGTAGCAAGCAAGGCAGATATCTATGAAACAAAAAAAGGCTATCGTGC
>JARIDB010000159.1 GCA_029257045.1 Clostridium sp. | reverse complement strand
ACATTCATGTTCATGGCAAGAGTCACCAGAGTCAACAAGAGATCCATCAAGCCATTTAAGAAGTACAGATTTTATATCTCCTGAACATCCACGTAATACTTCTATTCCAGAATTATTTAATACTCTTACTGCTCCTTCTCCCATATTGCCTGCAATCATTAGTTTAACACCAAGTTCTGAAAGGGTTTGAGCAATATTTGATTTACATCCGCAACCTGCTGGTGATGGAATGTTTTCAGAGCTAAGTATTTCTTTTGTATTATCGTCAATTGTAAAAACAGTGAAGTATTCACAATGTCCAAAATGGTTATCAATTTGATTTTGACGTGATGGTAATGCAATTTTCATATAATTATTCCTCCAATAAATTTATTTAAAGTAGCATTTTGATATATTAGTTATTGACATATGCCCTTTTAACATTATAATAAACTTATAAGGAACATATGTCAACAACTAATTGAAAAGGAGAAATTTAAAATGCCAAGACCTATGAAATGTAGAAAAGTATGCTGTTTACCAGAAAGTAATTTATTTGGACCTGTAGATTCAATAAATATAAACAATAAAGTTATTATTATGACAGTAGATGAATATGAAACTATTAGGCTTATAGATTTAGAAGGAATGATGCAAGAAGAATGTGCTAAACAAATGGATATAGCAAGGACAACTGTGCAAAAGATTTATAACGATGCTCGTTTTAAAATTGCAAATTCATTAGTAAATGGAAGTTTACTGAAAATTGAAGGTGGACATTTCACTCTTTGTAATGATAATGAATCATTATTTGGGTGCCAAAAGTGCTGCAAGGGAAAAGGTTGTAATGTAAAAGAAAAAAAGAACTTGAAGGAGTAAAAAGCTTTTGGAGAAAATAAGAATCTAAAGCATAGTAGTTTAAAAAATATAGATGAAGATTGTACCATCATAAGTTATAATGAAAATAAAAAACTCTATTATAGAAAATTTAGAGAATGCAAGTAAAGTATTATATGCAAAATATAGGAAACTATATAAGAATAAAGAAATAGATATTCATTTACATGATGGTGGTACCCTTGGTATTTATGAGATTAATCGTATAATTGATTATACAATAAATTCTAATCTACAAGGAAAAGTACAAATTAGCCATGGTCTTGCCCTTGCACATATTTCTAAAGAAGAATTAGATACTATTGCAAGAAGGTTAAAATAAATATAAAAAAATTTTTAAATTATATATAGGAAATCCCTTACTTCATCTTATTAGGTGGGGTGAGGGATTTTTTTGTTAAACTTCTTACAAGAATATTTATAAATAGATTTACTAATAATAATCATTAAGTATATATGTAAAATAATTTGCAAAAGAATTGTAAATTATCTATTTTAAGAAATATACTCCTATTATTAAGGCATTGAAAGTAATGAGTTTTATTTGATTGAAATTAATAAGTAATAGTAGTGCAAAGAATAATATTACTATTAAATTAAGCGAACCTTGATTCACAAATGATTTGATTATTAACTGGATACTAATTTAACTTATCCCACTAGGGAATAGGTTTAGCGCTAGGCTAATGTTAATTTTAACCTTGATAAATGGAAGCGATTAATATTGGTTAGAGATTAAATTAACTAGGAGGAGAATATGAATACTAATAAAGAAAATACTAAATGTAAAAAGAATCCTACAAGCTTTCCACCACAGCATCAACAGGTTCAGCCAGGTATTGAGGCTATAATGGAACCTAAACCAATGTTTGATAACCCATGTTATAAAGGAAGTGAAAAGTTAAAAGGTAAAGTTGCAATAATTACAGGGGGAGACAGTGGAATTGGAAGGGCTGTAGCAGTAGCTTTTGCAAAAGAAGGAGCAGATGTAGTTATCTCCTATTTAAATGAACAGGAAGATGCAGAAGAAACTAAAAAGTGTATAGAAAACTGTGGAAGAGAGGCATTGCTTATACCAGGAGATATATCTGATGAAAACTTCTGTAAATCTATAGTAGATAAAACTATAGATACTTTTAAAAAATTAGATATACTAGTAAATAATGCAGCAGTTCAGTACCCGCAGACAAGTATAGATTTAATAACATCAGAGCAACTTGAATCAACATTTAAGGTGAATCTTTTCTCTATGTTTTATTTAACTAAGGCTGCTCTTCCTCATTTAAAGAAAGGAAGCACAATAATTAATACAGCATCAGTTACGGCTTATGAGGGACATAAAGACCTTATAGATTATTCAGCAACAAAAGGAGCAATAGTAACCTTTACCCGTTCATTATCATTATCTTTATCAGATAGTGGAGTTAGGGTAAATGCAGTAGCACCAGGACCTATTTGGACACCACTTATAGTATCAAGTTTTAATGCTGCCAAAGTTACAACCTTTGGATCCAATACACCAATGAAGATGGCGGGGCAACCTTATGAACTAGCTCCAGCTTATGTTTATCTAGCTTCAGAAGATTCTTCTTATGTAACAGGTCAGGTAATTCATGTTAATGGTGGAACAATGGTAGAAAGTTAATATTTAAAGAATTGTTATGACAAAAAGTAGAATTTATAAATATTATAAAGTAGAAATAATTCTAAAGGATTAAAAGATGTACACAAAGGGAGATTTTCATATTCATTCCACAGAATCAGATGGAGAACTAAAACCAGGAGAAATAGTTTTATTAGCTAAGGAGAGAAATGTAGATATAATTTCCATAACTGATCACAATACTATAGCTGGAAATAAACAAGCTATTAAAGTAGGTGAAATTCATGGCATTAAAGTTATACCTGGAATAGAACTTTCCACAAGGTTTAATGGAAAAAGAGTTCATATATTAGGATATTTTACTGATGATAAATATGAAAGTGATGAATTTAAAATGATTTTAAAAAAGTTAAGTGCTGGAAAGTTTAAAGAATGCCAAATTTATTTTAAAGGAAAATTAAGCTTTAAATCAGAAGGTGGAAAAATTTCAACTTCAGCAGGTATAGAACTTTTGCATCACTATAATGCAAAGGTTGTATTAGCTCATCCAACATTACTAAAGCAATCTATATTTAATGAAATAATAGATTTCAATTTCGATGGTATAGAAGCAAAGTACTACAGAAATAAAGATCAAGAAACAGAATACTTTATTAATATAGCTAAAGAAAAGAATATAATATATACAGCAGGATCTGATTTTCATCATCTAAATAAATTAGATTTAAAACATGGAACACTCGGACAAATATACTTAGAAAAGGATGAAATAAATAATTTTATAAATATATTAATTTAATATATAAAGAGGTTGTGTGAAATAAAGTTACCATATGGTCAAGGGAATTTTAAAAAGATTGTTAAGAATGTAAAAGTTGATTTCTGTATTTAACAGGAGTCAGCTTTTTTAACTTTATATATGACTTATTTTTATCAAAGTTAAAAAGTCAATGTTATGAACTAATCTTTCTTTGTTTAACTGGACACATATAGTTTTCATAGCATTGGCTTAAACTTTTCAATTTAAGTTGGTGGTATAAAAAGATAGTAAAAGATGATAATAACTTAAACAAAAGGGAAAGAATAACTAAAATATTCGTATATGTACGATTGAAATAATATAAATTAAAAATAATGTTCGACATTATTAAAAAATATGATATTATATATATAAGTAAGGAATATGTGTATATAGAATATATTCATATTATAAAAGTTTTATTTAATATTAAAATAAGGGGGATAATCATGAATAAAAAGTTAAGTGTTTTATTATCATCATTATTAGCAGTATCATTTTTAATGGCAGGATGTTCGGCTTCGGGCAAAGAACAAGGAAATGAAAACAAAGCAGCAACAGAGACTAAAGCTGAAGAAGTAAAGGTGGGTTTTGTTTATGTAGGACCCATAACTGATAAAGGATATGTATATGCTCATGATTTAGGTAGACAAGCGGTTGAAAAAGAATTAGGTGTTAAAACAATTTATAAAGAAAATGTTAAAGAAGATAAATCAGAAGCTAGAGCAGCTATTGATAACTTAATACAACAAGGAGCTAATGTGGTTTTCACTACAAGCTTTGGATTTATGGATGCTACAGAAGAAGCAGCAAAAGATTATCCAGAAGTGAAGTTTCTTCATTGCTCAGGATATAAATCAAATGAAAGTAACTTTATTAACTATTTTGGGAAAATGGAAGAACCAAGATACCTTGCAGGAATAGCAGCAGGACTTAAAACTAAGACAAACAAAATTGGATTTGTAGGAGCTTTCCCAATTCCAGAAGTTATAAGAGGAATTGATGCTTTTACTTTAGGAGTTCAATCTGTAAATCCTAATGCAATTGTTAAAGTTACTTGGGCAAATACTTGGTATGATCCATCAAAAGAAAAAGAAGCTGCAAAAGCATTAATAGATGAGGGCGCAGATGTATTAGCTCAACATCAAAATTCAGCAGCAGTACAACAAGCAGCAGAAGAAAGATCTATATATTCTGTTGGATATAATCTTGATATGAGTGAATATGCACCAAATGCATATATGACAGGAGCAATATGGAACTGGGGATCATATTACGTAGAAGCGGTTAAGGAAATACAAGAAGGAACTTGGAAAGCTGAAAACTACTTAGGTGGCTTAAAAGAAGGGGTTGTAGAATTAGCACCACTTACTACAAATTCACCAAAAGATGCAAAAGAGAAAATTGAAAAAGCTAAGGCTGATATGATTTCAGGAGAATTAAATATATTTAAGGGACCTATAAAAGATCAAAAAGGTACAGTTAAAATAGAAGAAGGAAAAGTTTTAACTGATGAAGAGATATTAGCAATAGATTACTTAATTGAAAAAGTAGAAGGAATAATAGAACAATAAAAGTAGGTGAGACTATGAAAGCTAAAGGAATAAGGGTTCAAGATATTACAAAAAGGTTTGGAAAAGTTATTGCAAATAAAAATATAAACTTTGAAGCAAAGCAAGGGGAAATTCATTGTCTTTTAGGAGAAAATGGTGCAGGAAAAAGTACATTAATGAGCATTTTATCAGGGGTTTATACTCCTGATAATGGCTCTATTTTTATAAATGGAAAAAAGATTATATTAAATTCTCCAAAGGATTCAATAAATAATGGTATAGGAATGGTACACCAACATTTTAAATTAATTGAATCAATGACCGCATTTCAAAATATATTATTAGGCAATAGTAAAAGTATATTTATTAAAGGCAAAGAAAAGCAAAAGGAAATTCAAAAAATAATTGATAGATATGGTTTTGATGTAGATTTAAATAAGATAGTTTACAACATGTCAGTTGGTGAAAAAGAAAACTTAGAAATACTAAAAGTTGTTTATAGAGGGGCAAAAGTACTTGTTCTTGATGAACCTACAGCAGTATTTACACATCAAGAGACAAACAAGTTATTTTCTGTTATGAAAAAGATGAAAAAAGATGGATCTGCAATTATATTTATAACTCATAAATTAGATGAAGTTATGGAGGTAGCTGATAGAATTACTATTTTAAGAAAAGGTGAAGCAGTTGCAACTATAAACAAAGAAGATGCGAGTCCGAAAATTTTAACAGAATTAATGGTAGGAAGAAAAGTTGACCTTTCAATTAATTCTAAAAAAGCTAAACTCGGAAAAGAAATAATAAAAGTTGAAAACTTAAAAGTTAAAAATCATGAAGGGGTAGAGGCAGCTTGGGGAATTTCTTTTAATATAAAAGCTGGAGAAGTTCTTGGAATAGCTGGTATTACTGGAAGTGGACAAAAGGAATTATGTGAAGCTATAGCAGGAATAATTCCTATAGAAAGTGGAAAAATAATTTTTGAAAATAAAGATATAAGTAATAAAGATTCAACTAATTATCATAAAGAAGGGATTAAATTAAGTTATATTCCAGAAGATAGATTAGGAATGGGACTTGTTGGTGATATGGGAATAGCTGATAATTTACTCCTTAAAAATTATAAGAATCAAAAAGGCTTATTTTTAAATAAAAAACCTTCTCAAAATGAAGCAAATAATTTAGTGAAAGACTTTTATGTAAAAACTTCAGGCATACAATGCCCAATTAAGTATATGTCTGGTGGAAACATACAAAAGGTGCTCCTTGGAAGAGAGTTAAACTCTAACCCTAAGCTAATAATTATGGCATATCCAGTAAGAGGTTTAGATATTAATACCTGTTATTCTATATATAATATTATTGAAGAAGAAAAACAAAAAGGAACTGCAATTTTATTTATAGGTGAAGATATAGACGTACTTATGGAGTTAAGTGATAAAATTATGGTTATGCATTCAGGGGAAGTAACTGGAATAGTTAAGTCAGAAGAAGCTACCATAGAAAGTATTGGACTAATGATGATTGGTATAAAAGATGGAGGTAATAAGTAATATGATTATGAAGTTTGTTAAAAGAGAAGAAATAAGTAAAAAACAACAAATAACAATAACTATAATTGCTGTGTTCCTAGCATTAGTTGTTTCAGGAATATTCTTATTAGCTTTAAAATTAAATCCCATGGAAGTTTATGCTGCTATGATAAAGGGGGCATTAGGAGATAAAATAAGTTTTAGACAAACTATAATAAAATCAATACCATTAGCAATAACAGGACTCGGTATAGCAGTAGCTTTTAAAATGAAATATTGGAATATAGGTGGAGAAGGTCAGATTTTAATGGGAGCATTTGGTGCTGCACTTATAGCTTTAAAGCTTCCTAATCTTCCACAGCCAATTATGATTATAACAATGTTTTTAAGTGGGATGTTCTTTGCTGGTATTTGGGCATTAATTCCTGGGTACTTTAGATGCAAGTGGAAAGTAAATGAATCAATTATTACTCTTATGATGAATTATATTGCATTAAAATATGTCACTTACTTACAATATGGTCCTTGGAAAGATAAACAAGCTCTTGGATTTCCTAAAATAGCAACATTTTCTGATAATGCTATATTACCTAAAATCTTCAATATAAACATCGGATTAATAATTGCTCCTTTATTAGCAATAATAGTATATATATTTTTAAATAAGACAAAAAAGGGTTTTGAAATAGCAATTATAGGTGAAAGTGAAAAAACTGCTAAGTATTCAGGAATAAAGATTAAAAATACTATGCTTGAAGCAATAGTTATAAGTGGAGTAATTTGTGGAATTGCAGGTGTTGTACAGGCCTCAGGCGTAAGTGAAACATTATCTGTAGAAGTTGCAGGTGGTGTTGGCTATACTGCAATAATAATTGCTTGCCTAGCAAAATATAATCCTTTTATAATTATGATTGTTTCTTTTCTTTTTGCTACTCTAGTACAAGGTGGAACTTATATTCAAACTATATATAGTGTTCCTGATGCAGTAGCTCTTATTATACAATCTATGATATTATTCTTTGTACTTGGCAGCGAGATATTTATAAATTACAAAATTGTAGTTAATAATATTTTTAATAAGAAAAATAAAATAATAGAAGATAAAAAAATAGCTATGGAGGTGGAATAAATGGAGTGGATTACTAATTTTCTTGCAGCAGCTGTAGTAGCAGGCACACCTCTTTTATTTGCTACTTTAGGAGAAATAATAACAGAAAGAGCTGGAAACCTAAACTTAGGTGTAGAAGGTATGATGTTAATGGGAGCAGTAGTTGGTTTTATAGCAGGTTTTAATACTGGAAATGCAGTAATAGCACTTTTAGCTGCTATGTTAGCTGGAGCTTTAGGAGCTTTTATTTATGCTTTTGCAACTGTTACTTTAAAAGCTAATCAAAATGTAACAGGACTTACATTAACTATTTTTGGTACTGGGTTTTCAAGTTTTTTAGGTAAGTCAGTAGTTGGTCAAGTTACTCCAGATAGAATAAAAGTATTTTTTAAGCCAATTGAAATACCATTCTTATCTAATATACCTATATTAGGAAAAGCTTTATTTAGTCAAGATGTATTTATATATATAGGATATATTTGTACCATTTTATTAACAGTTTACTTGTATAAGACAAGTAAAGGCTTAAGTTTAACAGCTGTAGGTGAAAATCCATTAGCAGCAGCTGCAGCAAGTATCAATGTAGTATTATATAAATATTTTCATATATTACTTGGAGGTTCTTTATGTGGGTTAGGAGGGGCGTATCTTTCTTTAGTTTATGTGCCGACTTGGCAGGAAAACATAACAGCAGGAAGAGGATGGATAGCTGTAGCACTAGTAGTTTTTGTAGCATGGAATCCATCTAAAGCAATTATTGGAGCCTTTCTATTTGGTGGGTTAGATATTTTAAGATTTAGAATTACAGATAGCTTTATATCTATATACTTTATGGATATGATTCCATACATTGTAACAATAGTTATACTTGTATTTGTAAATATGAAAAAATCAACTAAAAATTCACCACCTAAATCTCTAGGAGTTCCATACTTTAGAGAAGAGAGATAATAAATATAACTTAAACTTAAAATTGAAATTAAAAAGGCCAATGCTTAATTTTTTTTAGCATTGGCTTTTAATTTTAAAATATAAATTAATTTTTTTAAAAATGAATAATAAATGTATTAGGTTTTAAAATTTAAAATACAAACATATTATAAGTTGTAATAAAGGTTTTTAAGGATATAGTGTTAATTTAAAAACATATTATATTAGAAAATGTATTTTAATGAAAGGTAATATAAACATGAAAAATATCAATATAAAAGAGATTTTTAAAAATAAGGTTACAGGAAATATAATTATTTTAATAACTTCAATTTTACTAATATATTTAACAATTTCATTGTACTTTATTAATCATTTTTATGTTAATACAGTAATAAATGGAGTAGATGTATCATTAAAAACTCACAAGGATGTAAGCGATATAATTGAAAGTTATATTAAAGATTATAAATTGCAGTTAATAGAAAGAGATGAAGAAATAGAGGAAATAGAAGGACAAGATATACGATTAGAATACAATGAAAAAAATAGTGTTTCAAAAGTCTATGTTATGCAAAATTCATTTAACTGGATAAGAGGTTTATTAAATAAAGAAAACTATTATATAGAGGATCTATTTATTTACAATAAAGAAAGTTTAGAAAATAAAGTAAAAGAATTAAATTGTTTAAATAAAGATATTATAGAACCACAAAATGTAAGCTTTAAATATTCAGGTGGTCTTTATGAATTAGTAGAAGAAGTACTTGGAAATAAGATAAATAAAGATAAACTAGATGAAGCTATAAAAAATAGTATATTAAAAGGTGAAAGGAAATTAGCCTTAAATGAAAATCTCTGTTATGAAAATCCTAAATATACCTTAAATTCTGATAAAACTATTGAAACTAAGAATATATTAAATAAGCATGTATCAAGTAAAATAACTTATATATTTGGAAGTGAAATTGAAATGATAGATGGAAATAGAATAAATCAGTGGCTTACTGTTGATGATAATTTAGAAGTACTCATAAATCAAAAATTAGTAAAAGAATATATAGAAGAGTTAAGTGAAAAATATAATACAGTTGGTAAAACAAGAAACTTTAAAGCATCTACAGGTAAAATGGTAGAAGTTAAAGGTGGATATTATGGATGGAAAATTAATATAGATTCTGAAACAAAAGAATTATTAGAGAATATAAAATTAGGTGAAACAGTTGAAAAAGAACCTAAATATACTCAAAAAGCTTTGTATAGAGAAGCTGATGATATAGGTAATACTTATGTAGAAATTAATATAACGAGTCAGCGTATGTGGTTTTATAAAGATGGAAAGCTTATAACTCAAGGTTCTATAGTAACAGGGGATCCGAGTAAAGGGCATTCAACTAAGCTTGGAACTTATATGCTTAATTACAAAGAAAAAGAGTCAACTTTAAGAGGGGCAAATTATGAAGCTAAGGTAAATTATTGGATGCCTTTTAATGGGAATATAGGAATACATGATGCAAGTTGGAGATATTCTTTTGGAGGAGAGATATATAAAGGAGATGGAACCCATGGTTGTGTAAATTCTCCATTATATTTAGCTAAAACAATCTTTGAAAATATAGAATCTGGAACGCCTGTTATTTGCTATGAAGAATAGAAAAAATCTAAGGTTACAAGTAATTATTTAAATTTCATATATTTTAAGTCTTGTTACTAATTGAAAAATATATATTAATGTAACATTTGTAATTTGTAAGACTAAAATAAAATGATAGATTGTTTGTAAAGGAGAACTTAGAAATGGAATCTAATTATAAAAAAGTTAAGTTTATATTATTAATATTATTAGTTGCTAATATAGTTGTTGCAGTTTCTAAGATATCAGTTGGACTAATTATAAATAGTTCTAGTGTTATGGCTGATGGTTTTCATTCTATTTCAGATAGTGCTTCAAATGTTATTGGTATAATAGGTATTGCTTTAGCTTCAAAACCTAAGGATAAAGAGCATCCTTATGGACATAAAAAGTTTGAAACAATTGCTAGTATGTTTATAGGAACCATGTTGTTATTTATATCTTTTAATGTAATTAAATCGTCTATTAATAAACTATTTAACCCATCTACATTAGAAGTTAGTATAGAGAGTTTAATTATAATATTAATAACATTATTTATTAATATATTTGTTGCCGTATATGAAAACAAGCAAGGTCATGAACTTAGTAGTCAAATATTAATAGCTGATTCACTTCATACAAAAAGCGATATTTTTGTTTCAATTGGAGTACTTATAGCATTAATTTCTGTAAAACTAGGGTTACCACCTATAATTGATACAATAGCTTCCTTTGTAGTTGCTTTATTTATACTCCATGCATCTTATGAGATATTTAAAGATAATATTTCATCATTAATTGATAAAGTTATAGTAGATAAAGATATTGTTGTGAATATATTACAAGAATTTACTGATATTAAAGATGTTCATAATATTAGATCTAGAGGGTATAAAGATCACATTTTTTTAGATATGCATATAAAGGTAGATTCAAATTTAAGCGTTGAAGAAGCACATAGCTTAGTTCACAAAGTAGAAGAGGTTTTATCTAATAAACTTGGTGAAAAAATAGATGTAATCATTCATGTTGAACCTAATAAAAAATAAAACTAAAGTTATTAAACCTAAAAAGGGATATTACAAATTGATTAGATTAATCTTTTTGTAATATCCCTTATGTAATTTTATAAATTATAAATCTACAAAAGGATATTCATTTATAAAAAAGTTAAATATAGATAGTGCAGAAGCTCCAATAGCACCATCAGTTAATTTAAGATCTAAGATTTCTATATTGCAGTTATACTCAGTATCAACAAAAAGTAACTGCTGACTAATAAAATCTAATAAATCCTTTTTAAATAATTCATTATTAAATAGCATACCGTGTAAATATATTTTTTGAGTTCCTAATATGATTGATAAATTAGAAATGGAAACTCCAAGATATTTTATAGAATTAGAAATATAACTTGATATAAAGGGATCACCCATTGAATATGCAGTTAAAATATGGCTTATATTTATTTCTGAAGATTTATCAACAAGAGATTTCAAATATGTTTTAGATGAATTTTCAAAAAGTATCCTAGCATTTTTTACAAGCCAACTTTCACTTGCATAAGTTTGTAGGCAACCATGTTTTCCACATTCACAATTAGGACCAGAAATATCAACTATAGTATGACCTATTTCACCTAACATAAAGTTGTCTTTGTAATATAATCTTCCGTTTGTAATATGAGAACAAAACATTCCATAAGAAACATGATAATATATAAAGTTTGATGGTGTATTTTTAGCATCAAATAAATATTGACCTAATGTCATGCAATGAACATTATTTTCTATTATAACTGGAAATGGAAATACCTCTCTTATAATAGAAGGGTTAAAGAATTCCCATATCTTATTATTTGTAACAAGTTTGGTGTTTGATTTGTCTATATGCCCTGGGACAGCTATACCTATTCCAATAATAGATTCTAACTGGATTTTACTAGTATCTAAAACTTTATTTATTTCAGAAATTATTTCCTCTGTAATGTTATTTAAAGATAAATCTTCAAAGGGTATTATATTACTACTTATTATGTTACCTTTTAAATCTGTAAGGCATACTGTCAAAGATCTTTGTGTAAACTCAACTCCGATAGAAAAAGCTTTAGTAGCAACTATATCTATAAGTATTCTTTTTCTACCAGAACTATTACTATCACCTGATGTATCACCTGTTTCATAAACTATTCCTTCATTGATAAGCTCTGTTATATTAGCTGTAACAGTAGCTGGAGTTATCTTTGTTAAATCAGATATTTCAATTCTAGAAATTGGAGAATTTCTAAAGATACATTCTAGTATTGACGATCTATTTGGATTTTTTTTATAAATTGAAGTAAGCACTAAAGGTTCCTCCTAATTATTATACTAATTAATATTTTATATGAAAATTTACATAAATGCAATTTAACTAGTATTATTATATTTATTATAAAATATAAGCAATAAATAAGTTAAATATTCTACATATGCCTTGAATATACATTTTAAATAGAATTATATTAAAATATTAATTATAAATTATAAAAAATGTTGCGTAGAATAAAGAGATATGATAATGTATACATAAAGAATAACAACAGTTAATAACTCTAAAAAGATTTATATAATAAAAAAAGCAAAATTAATTAGTTATAATATATAATTAATTAAAATTGGTTAATAGTAGGTAAGAGGTGAACTTATGAAAGTTAAAAGTAATAAAAAAAATTCTCGTGAAAAGGTTTTAAATAAGACAACTTTATGGTGTTGGCTATTTCTCCTTCCAATGCTTTGCTTTTACATATTGTTTCAATTAGTTCCTATTATAGCAAATACATTATATTCTACTTTAAATTGGTCAGGTATAAGTAGTAATGCAATATTTATTGGGCTTGATAATTATAAGGAGCTGTTAAAAGATAAATACTTTTGGAACTCTTTATTAAATAGTTTTAAATATATGATTATGACAGTACCAGTTCAATTAGCTATATCACTTTTGCTTGCTTACTTATTAACAAATACAATTAAAAAAGGTGCTACAGTATTTAGAACGATTTTCTTCTTACCTGTAATTACTACAACATCAATAGTTGGAATAGTTATGGTATTTATATTTGGGGGTACAGGAGTAATAAATGAATTACTATCCAACTTAGGAATACCAGGTATAAATTGGTTAGGAAGTGCCAAAACATCACTAGGAGTAATATCATCAATTGGTGTGTGGAAGGAAATGGGCATATTTATGATATATTGGATGGCTGCATTACAAAGTGTTCCAGAGGATGTTTATGATGCTGCCAAAATTGATGGAGCTAATTCATGGCAAACTTTTAGTAAAATAGTGTTTCCACTTATTCTACCAATTGGAAAGGTTATAGGACTTTTGTGTGTTATGAGTTCCCTTAAAGTCTTTGATTTAGTACAAAGTATGACAAATGGAGGACCCTTTTATTCAACAGATGTTATTTCTACCTTTGTTTATAGAACTGCATATGCTGGTACAGGTGGTATGCCAAGAGCTGGATATGCAAGTGCAGCAGCATTAACTTTTGGAGTAATAGTAATTACAATGGCTCTTTTAGGAAATGTTATAAAAAATAAATATCAAAAAGATTAAAGTGAAGGAGGTAATTATTATTTATAGCTCATTAAAAGATAAATTAGGTAAATATTTTATTTATATCCCTTTAATAATAATGGCTTTTTTATGGTCATATCCCTTCATATGGATGGTATCGGCTGCTTTCAAAACTCAAGATGAAATGTTTTCAAGTAAGCTTAATCTAATACCAAATACATTTAACCTTGATAACTTTATTAGAGCCTGGGAAAAAGGGAATTTCAATGTTTATTTTAGAAATTCCATAATAATTACTATAGCAGTTGTAATTATTGTTTTAATAATAACCTCATTATCAGGTTATGTATTAGGTAGATACAATTTCTTTGGAAAAAAAGCAATAATATTATTACTTACAGTAAGTGTAATGATTCCATCTATATTTACAATAATACCAGTATATGAAACCTTAAAAGAATTAGGGTTATCTCAAAGTATGCTTGGATTAATACTTGCTGAATCAGGTGGTGGACATATTATATTTATTATGTTATTTTCAAGTTTTTTCTCTAAAATCCCAAAGGAAATAGAAGAAGCAGCTATTTTAGATGGATGTAATTTCTATCAATTATATTACAAAGTAATGTTTCCTTTATCAAAACCTGTAATTGCAACAGTTGTAATAATGCAATTTATATGGACATGGAATTCATTTTTATTACCTCTTGTTATAACATTAAACAAACCATCTTTAAGAACACTATCAGTAGGGTTATATACACTTAAAGGTGAGAACATTGTAGATTGGACAGGCATAGCAGCAGGAGCTAGTATAGCTGTAATACCAATAATAATTATATTTATTATATTCCAAAAGTATTTTGTAAGTGGTATTTCCGGTGCAGTGAAAAGTTAGGAGGAATATAAAATGTTAATGAAAAGGATATTAGTTTTAATAACATCTATTACTATGATTTTTACATTAAGTAGCTGTAGTTTAAATATAACTACAAGAAATGAAGATAAAAGTCTATCTAGCATTGATAATAATGATATTCCTAATAATTTAGGAGATATAAAAGATATAAAAGTTACAGATCCATCAGAAAAAGTTACTTTAAAAATGGTGGATTGGAGTGACAGTACAAAAACTAGAAGAGAAGAATATAACAAACAATTTATGAGTGAAAACCCAAATGTAACAATTGAATATACAACACTAACGGCAGGTCAATTTAAAGAAGTTGTAGTGTCTTCTATAAAAAGTGGTGATGCTCCTGATTTATTTCCAATACCTAATGGAATGAATTT
Source organism: Clostridium sp. (assembly GCA_029257045.1). Taxonomy (GTDB): domain Bacteria; phylum Bacillota; class Clostridia; order Clostridiales; family Clostridiaceae; genus Clostridium. Next base: position 16,283 of record JARIDB010000159.1, on the reverse strand, counting down.
AAAAGAGGTTATAGCTGAAGGTTGGTACACTCCTTTAAATGATTATATAGATGAAGAATTTTTCAATACATTTATTGAAGGATCTTTAAATGAAGGAATAACAAATTTAAATAATAATACTTATTTGCTACCAGAAGCCTTAAATATTACAAACACACTGATGTATTATAATAAAACAGTTTTAAAAGAATCTGGAATTACAGAAGAAGAACTTCCAAAGACTTGGAGTGAATTTGTAGATATATGTAAGAGAGTATCAGAAGCTGGTAAGGGCAAGTTTTATGGAATTATAGAAAGTGGTGCTCAACCTAATAGGTTAGAACTTGCAATTAAATCTTTTGCAAGTTTAGATGGAGCAAAAACAGGAGATATATCACAAATAATAATGGTAGATGGTAAAAATACTATAGATTCACAAGGGATGAAAAATGCTTTTAAACTATATGAAGACATAACAAAAGTTGGAGGGTTTCATCCAGATACAACATTACTAAAAGCACCAGAAGCAAGAGTCTTATTTGCGCAAAATCAAGCAGCATTTATTATTCAAGGTGCCTGGAGTATAGCAACATGGAAAAATCAAAATCCAGATTTAGAATATGGTGTTATGCCACTTCCTAAACCAGATTCAGGGCAAAAAGGTAAGATTCCATATTTAGGATCACAACCTTGGATAGGAATATCTTCAAATTCCAAACATCCAGACATTGCAGCTAAGTACTTAGAAGGTTTATATTCCTTTGAATATCAATCTAAAGTTGTTAATGATGGTGGATTTATATCAACTATTAAAGATGTAAACGAAAATGCCATGAAGGATGAAGTGATGAAAAACTATTTTGAACTTCATAAATCAGAAGCTGCATTATCACCAGACCCAATTGTTTATAACAAAGATACTTCAATAATATATTCTAAAGCATCCTCTATAAGTCCAGGACTTGGAGAAATAGCTCAAGGTGTTATTGCAGAAAGTGCAGATTATGAAAAAGAATTATATGAATTATCTATTAAAACTCAAGAAGAGTGGGATAACGTTATAAATCAATATTCAAATATAATTGATATATCTAAGGAAGATTTTGAATTTCAAAACTGGGATCCTATGAAAAATTATACTATGGAAATGTATAAGGAAAAAAAGTAGTTTATTAAATTAGTTAATTATTAAGTTATATAAATAGCTTATTAATATAAAAAGTTATAATAAAAAATAATAAAAATTTATAATGGAGGAATATTTTATGAAAAAATTTATGTATTTTTTAGAAAACAAATTAGCACCATTTGGTGAAAAAATTGGTAACCAAAGACATTTAAAAGCTTTAAGAGAAGGAATAATGATGGCTATGCCATTAATAATGATTGGATCAATATTTGTTCTTATAGCTAGTTTCCCAGTTGCGGGATGGGGTGAATGGTTAGCAAGTCACGGTCAAATGGATGTACTTTTAAATAAAACTGTTAATACTACCTTTGGATTAGTTGGTTTACTAACAAGTTTTGGTATTGCGTATCGTTTAGCAGAATCTTATAAAGTTGATGGATTATCAGCAGGAGCGCTATCATTAGCAAGTTTCTTATTAAGCACACCAACAATAGTAAATGATAAAGGTGCTGCAGGAATTCCTTTTGGTTTCCTAGGTGGAAAAGGATTATTTGCTGCAATTTGTATAGCACTAATCGTAGCTGAAATATATAGATATTTTATTCAAAAAGATATTATTATTAAAATGCCAGGAAATGTACCGGAAATAGTAAGTAGAACTTTCTCAGCAATTATACCAGGTACAGTTATAATTATACTTTTTATGGCTATAACAAAAGTTCTTGAAGTTACAGGAATAGGTAACTTACATAACTTATTAGCAGTAATTCTTGGAAAACCTCTTGGATTAATTGGAGGAACTTTAATAGGTACTTTCGTAGCAGTATTACTAAATTCAGTATTCTGGTTCTGCGGAGTAAACGGTGGACAAGTAGTTGGAGCTGTGATGAACCCTGTTTGGTTAGCATCAGCTGATGCAAACCGTTTAGCATTACAAGCTGGAGACGCTTTACCAAACATAATTACAGCACCATTTATGGACTTATTTGTATATATCGGTGGTGGTGGAGCTACTATTGGATTAGCACTATGTTTAATGTTCTTTAGTAAAAGTAAAGAGTATAAGACATTAGGAAAACTTTCAGGAATCCCAGCTTTATTTAATATAAATACAGCTATACTATTTAGTTTCCCAACTGTTTTAAATCCTATAATGTTAATTCCATTTATTGTAACTCCTATAATTAACGCTATAATCACATACTTTGCAATGAGTACTGGACTTGTAGCATTAACTACAGGGATTACATTACCTTGGACTACACCACCTATCATAGGAGGATTCTTAGCAACAGGTGGACGTTTAAGTGGAGCAATATTACAAATCGTATTAGTTATGGTATCAGTTGTTATTTACTATCCGTTCTTTAAGGCAGCAGATAAAAAGAATTTAGTAGAAGCTCAAAAAATGTAGAAGAAATTCAAGTTAATTAATAAAAATTCTATTTAAGAAAGGGGTTTTAAATATGAGTATAAAGTTGTATTTAAACGTAGAAGATAACGTATCAAAATTTGCAGTAAATGAATTTCAAGATTATATAAGAAAAATAGATGAAGAAAATGAAGTTTCAATTGTAGCTTCAAAGGAATTAGCAAATATAACTTTTGAGATAAATGAAAAACTAAATGAAAAAGTTGAAAATAAATTTTCAGATGAAGTGATTGAGATAAACATAGAGAATGGTACAGGTACTATATGTGGAAATAATCCAAAAGCTTTATTATTAGCTGTATATAGATTCTTAGACGAAATAGGATGTAGATTCTTAAGACCAGGCAAAAAGTATGAAGTTATTCCAAGATTAAGTCTTGAAACTGTATCAGTGAAATTAGCAGAAAAACCATCTTTTAGACATCGTGGCGTATGTATAGAAGGAGCAGATTCTATTGAAAATATATTTGACTTTATCGATTGGTTACCTAAAGTAGGATTTAATAGTTTCTTTATACAATTTGAAAACCCATATTCTTTCTTAAAAAGATGGTATGAGCATGAATTTAATCCATACCTTAAAAAGGAGCCTTTTACTATTGAAATAGCTCAAAAAATGAGTGATGAAATAGATCAAGAAATAATAAAAAGAGGTTTATTACATCATAGAGTAGGCCATGGTTGGACTGGAGAAGTCCTAGGATACCCATCAAAATATGGATGGGAATCAGGGGTACAATTAGCAGAAGAAAATAAAAAATATGCTGCTATGTTAAATGGAAAAAGAGATTTATTTTCAGAAGCTCCAATCTTAACAAGTTTATGTTTTTCAAATAAAGAAGTAATGGAAAAGATGACCAACATGATAGTTGATTATGCTAAAGATAATAAAGGAGTAGACTATCTTCACGTATGGTTATCAGATGCTAGAAATAACATATGTGAATGTGAAGAGTGTCAAAAGGATATTCCAGCAGATCAATATGTACGTATATTGAACTTATTAGATGAAAAGTTAACTAAAGAAAATCTTAATACTAAAATATGTTTCCTTTTATATCATGAATTATTATTTGCACCAAAACATGAGAAGATAAATAATCCTGACAGATATGTTATGATGTTTGCTCCAATAACAAGAACTTTTGAAAAGAGTTATGCAGATGTAGATTATGAAAATGATATATTAGAGCCTAAGGCATACGTAAGAAACAAAGTAGTAATGCCAAACTCTCTAGAAGAAAACTTAAGTTACTTAATGGACTGGAGAAAAGCCTTTAATGGAGATAGTTTTGTATATGACTATCCATTAGGAAGAGCACATTATGGAGATATGGGATACGTTTCTATAAGTAAAGTTATTTATAGAGATACAAAGTATATAAATAATTTAGGTTTAAATGGATGTATTAGTTGCCAGGAATTAAGAGCTGGACTTCCAAATAACTTCCCTAACTATATTATGGGAAAAATGTTATGGAATAACGAAAGATCTTATGATGATATAAAGAAAGAATACTTTGAAGCTGCATATGGAGATTCATGGGAAAAGGTATATGCATACCTTGAAAAATTATCTGATTTATCAAGCTGTGATTACTTTAATGCAATAGGTGAAAGAATTAATACAGAAATGTATGTTAACTATAAGGTTATAAAATCCTTATGCGAAGAATTCTTACTAGAAATAAAGAGAAACCTAATAGATACAACTGAAATACAAAATGATTTCTGGGATGTTTTAGGTTATCACAGAGAATACTGCATTATAATGGCAGATGGCCTAGGAAAGCTTTGCTGTGGTAAAAATAGAGAGGCACAAGAATCTTGGGAAGAATTATTACATCTAATAAGATCAAATGAATTATCTTATCAACCACATTTAGATGTATATAGAGTTATAGAAGTTGCTAAAAATTATGCTGGATTTATTTTAAAGGAATAAAAAAATAAAAGATAAATAGCTAATATACTAAACAGTACTAAAAAAAGTTAATAGTTTATTTAAGATTTTCAATAGCCCTTCACTAATTTTAAAATTGGTGAAGGGCTATTTTTATAATAAATTATCATAAATTTCAATATTGTTTTGATAATTATAAGTTCTTTCTTAAATTTGATTGAAATCACATAAAGTTCCAAGTTGGTCTCTTATAATAAGGACATAGAGTTTGATTAGGAACTAATAAGATTTAATTTAGGAGGAATAGTTATGAAAAATGAAATTAGATTTAAGGATAATATTTATTCAGTAGGAATTATAGATGATAGAAAGGTTCCATTTCATAGATTAATGTTAGATGGAACTACATATAATAGTTATTTATTAAAAACAGAAAAATTAACAATAATAGATACAGTAGATTTAATATATACAAAGGAATATGTGGAAAATTTAAAAACACTTATTAATTTAAAAGATATAGAATATATAGTTATAAATCATACAGAGCCAGATCATTCAGGTGCTTTAGGCGGACTAGCAAGACAAGCTACTAATGCAACTATAGTTTGTAGTGAGATAGCTGTTCATCATTTAAAAGAATTATACAAATTACAGGATAGAAAATTCTTAGTTGTAAATGATGAAGACACTCTTGATATTGGAGGAAAAACATTACTATTTAAGATGACTCCATATCTTCATACAGAAGAAACAATGATAACTTATTGTATAGAAGATAAAGTATTATTCCCTTGTGATATATTTAGTACACATTTAAAAGCTAATGAATATTTCTCAAGTAAAGCAAAGACAGATATAACAGAAGCTTTTAGTGTATATTATGATTTAATAATGTCACCACATAAGAAATATGTAAGACCAATGATTTCAGCAGTAAAGAATCTAGATATTGAAATAATAGCTCCATCTCATGGATATATATTAGATGAAAATATTGAAAAATATATTTCTATATATGATGAAAAAAGCAAAGAAACTAAAAAAGGTAAAAAAGCTACAATAGTTTATACAACAATGAGAAACTCAACAAAAGCAATTGGAGAAAAGTTTAGGCAAGAGTTTGAAGCAGAAGATATTGAAGTATCTATATTTAATGCTGATAAAGATGATGAAAATGAAATATTAGAATCTATTAAAGAATCAGATGCAATGTTATTTGGTACATCAACAAAATATGGAGATTTAATAGGCTCAGTTGAAAATATACTAAAAAAATTAAAAGATATGAATTTAGAAGGCAAAGTAGCTGCTGCATTTGGATCCTTTGGATGGAGTGGCGAACCTATAGAGATAATTCAAGATTACTTAAATGAAACTAACGCTAATACTTTAAATACATCTTCAATAATAAAATCAACAGGTATGATTGATACTAAGTTCCCTGTAAGAGTTAGATTTTCACTTAATGAAGAGTCAGAAAAAGATGTAGAAAGAGCAGCAGATTATATAAGTTCAATATTATAAAATTATATATGTTAATTAATAAATGTGGATAATAAAAGAAATACTTAATAGATTAATATTACATAGAACTACATATAATAGTTGTGTAATAAGAAAAAATAAATCAATTTAATAGTAGATTCTATAAGTTAAATGATGTAAAATTATATATATATTAGGTGAGGAGGGATTAATTATGAAAAAATTTATATGTGATGTATGTGGGTATATATATGACCCAGAATTAGGAGATCCTGACAATGGAGTAGATCCAGGAACTGCCTTTGAAGATGTTAGTGAAGATTGGGTATGTCCACTTTGCTTAGTAGACAAGTCTCAATTTTCAGAAATTGAATAACTTCATACAATAAAAAAGCCAATGCTTAATTTTGTTAAGCATTGGCTTTTTCATTTTATAGGAAATTATAATAATTTCATCCTTCAGTTTATGAAGAACATATAATAGTTTGTGATAACTTGGAGCTAGAGATGGAGTAAGCAAACTATTATATATTATTCTTTTAAAAGAATAAGAAACAATAGTTTTTGGGAAGAATTTAAGAGAAGATATCAAAATATAAAGCATATATTGTATGTGAATTTTAACAAGGGAGAATAAAATGAAAAAGACATTGGATGAATATAAAGAAAAAATAATGAGATTACCACTAAAAGATAAATATACAAAAGAAGAATTATTAACTAATGACTTTTTAATAGATAAAGAAAATAACATAGAAATATATTATTCCACACATAACGATTATTTAAATAAAGAAGCTAAAATCCTTATTATTGGAATAACACCAGGATTTCAGCAAATGAGTACTGCTATGGCAATGGCTAGAAAAGAACTTGAATTAGGAAGTGATATTAAGAAGGTTCAATACAAGTGTAAGAAAGCAGGGCGTTTTAGTGGTGTAATAAGGAAAAATATAATAAGTATGTTAGATGATATAAATCTAAATAAGGCTTTAAACATAAGTAGCAGCAGTGAATTATTTGATGAAAAAGATTATTTATTACATACAGTTTCTTTAGTTCCTTATCCTGTATTTATAAAAAAACAAAATTATTCAGGTCACACCCCTAAGTTAATAAAAAGCAAATTTTTAATGAAGTATGTTTATAAAAATTTCATTGATGAATTCAATAGTTTAGATAATTCAAAAGAAGTTTTATTAATACCTTTAGGTAGAGCTGTGGAAGAAGTCTTATTCAAATTAGAGGAAGAAGGGATTATAGAAAAAGGACAAATATTAAAAGATTTCCCTCATCCTTCAGGAGCTAATGTTAATAGAATAAATCAACTTAAAGAAAATAAAGATAATATGATTAAATTTATTAATAAAAAATATAATAACAGTTAATTTGTGAATTTCTTATTTTACGTTGATAATTTCTATATTTGATTGAATAGGTTACAATAAGATTTTGTTATATTTTAAATTCTTTTATCCAACGCTCTTTATAGAACGTCTTTTCTTTGCTTTTAACTTCTATATCAAGAAAAGAGAATTTATAACGATAATGTTATAGATTAGACATAAAAAGTTTTTACTTGGATGTTCACCTTTTTATGTGATTAAGTAGGGGGTAAGAAAAGAATGTGGTGTAAATATAAAAGGATGATTTTAGTTTTTGCTATAATGTATCTATCAATGATGGTAGGATGCGGAGCAGTTAGTGAGAATTTAGTTAAGGATTATGATGGTTATTACAAGGTTGTAAAAAATGGTTTATACAATTATGAAAGTGAAATAGTTGTTGATGTGAAAAACTATGATGAAAGTGTATTTAATGGAGATGTTATAAATGATATTTTAGAAGATAACTTGGAGCTTTCAGGTAATTTTGAGAATACAAAGGTTAGTATAATGGATTTAAAATTATTTGTAAGAGTAATATTAGAACCAGAATATCATGAGAGCAAAGAGGCATTAGTTAACAAGGATAACGAGATCAATAAAAAAGTAGAAGAAATCCTAAGTGTAGTAATAAAACCAGAAATGAAGGACTATGAAAAAGAAAGAGCTCTTCATGATTATTTAAGTAATAATTGCAAATATGATCAAAGACTTTTCACAGAAGATATGCCAAATCAATCCTATACAGCTTATGGAGCATTAATAGATGGGATAGCAGTTTGTCAAGGATACACTGTTGCTATGGACAAGTTGTTAAAAGCAGTAGATATAGAAACAATGACTATAATTGGAGAGGCACTTAATGGAGATGAATATATAAGTCATTCATGGAACTTGGTAAAACTTGGTGAGGATTATTATCATTTAGATACAACTTGGGATGATCCTATAACAGATGATGGAAGTGATAAACTTAGATATTCATATTTTAATATTACAGATGAGCAAATAAAAGATACCCATAAGTGGAATGAAAGTAATTATCCAAAAGCAACTAAAACAGAATACAGTTTTGATAATTTAAATTTACTAGAGGTAGATTTAAATGGAAATAATATAGTAGTAGTTAAAGATAGAAATGATTTCAATAACAATATAAAAGAAGATCTTTTAAATGATATAAGGGATAAAACATATAAGATTATTAATTTTGACGGTGGAGAAATGGAAATAGAAGATTCTATACAGCAAGCTTTTACAATTGGAACAAATATAGAAGAATGTCAATATACCATTGAAATTGATGAAGTAACAAAAGCTAGATATGTATCACTAAGTTTTAATTAGACTATGATAATGTTTTTAAGGATAGTGGTATATTTTAAAGGGGTTGTCTTGGACAATCCCTTTATTTTAATGCATAAAAAATTATAAAATTTAAAAATCTTGAAGGCAATTGCTTTAATAAGTATATTAATGACGAATATTGTGTAACCAGGTAAACGCTTTGGGCATAATTTAATATCATAGTAATTAATAAAGTGGAGAAGCACATGATAAACGTAACACTAACACCACTACACTACATTTATCTTATATTTATCATTATTATTATAATAACTATGATAATGAAGAAAGATATATCCCTAATCTGTATATTAGGTATCTTTGTTCTTGGACTTATGGGAACCCAATCACTTTATCAGGGTGCCATGGGGGTTTTTAACAGCATTGTATATGCTACAAAAGAGCTTATGCCAACAATTATGATTATTTCAGTTATAACAGCCATGAGTAGTATTTTAATGGCTTCTGGTATAAATGATGAGATAGTATCACCTTTTAAAGGAGTAATTAAAAATTATTGGATTGCTTATTGGGTTATAGGTATAGTTATGATGATTCTATCTTGGTTCTTCTGGCCATCACCAGCTGTAGCACTTATAGGTGCTATCTTTTTACCTATTGCTAAAAAAGCAGGACTTCCAGCTATGGGGGTAGCTATATCTATGAACTTATTTGGACATGGTATTGCTTTATCAAGCGATTATATAATTCAAGCAGCACCAAAACTTACAGCTGATGCAGCAGGAGTACCAGTTTCAAGCATTATTTCAGCAAGTATTCCCCTTACAATAACAATGGGTGTTGTAACTACTGTCGCTGGATTTTATTTTCTTAGAAAGGATATTAAATCAGGGGTGATGTCTACTGAATATAATATTGACGAAGAAGAAAACAATATTGAGGGCAAGATGCTTATATCTTCAAAAAAATTAAGAAGAACACTTGCTTTGCTTATTTTAATGTTATTTTCTATAGATATAGTTATAATGTTTAAAGCAAACCTCCAAGGAGGAGATGCAACAGCTCTTATTGGAGGTACTGCAGTATTTATATTAAGCTTAGTTTCAGTAATATCTTATAAATCACAATCTCTTGAAAAAATAACAGAGGATCTTGTAAAAGGTCTACAGTTTGGTTTTAAAATATTTGGAATTGTAATACCAGTTGCTGCCTTTTTCTATTTAGGTGATTCAGCATTGAATGAAGTTTTTGGAGATATACTGTCTAAAAACTCTAATGGTATAGTAAATGATTTAGGAGTTGCCCTTGCAAATATAGTGCCTCTAAACTCATTTGTTTCAGCAAGTACACTTACTGCTGTAGGTGCTATGACAGGTTTGGATGGTTCTGGTTTTTCAGGTATATCCCTAGTTGGATCTATTGCAAAGATATTCTCAACTGCTCTTGGTGGAGGTATAGAAACACTTACAGCTTTAGGTCAGATATCAGGAATATGGGTTGGTGGAGGAACTTTAGTGCCTTGGGCTGTAATACCAGTAGCAGCTATATGCGGTATAGATCCTTTTGAACTTACTAAAAAAAACCTAAAGCCTGTTATAATTGGACTAGTAGTCACCACATTTGTAGCAATATTAATAATTTAATGTATAAAAATAAGACGATAAAATAAATTAACTTGCCATAAAAGGAATATATAGGTAATGTTAGAGTAGGGGTTCAGACTTTAAATCATAAGTATAGATAGAGAATTCTATATATTTTAGGAATAGGATGGTTAATGAGTAATAATGAAGAAAATAATTAGTTTTTATGAAAAGGCTGAAATAAATAAGTTACTTATGCTTACCTTTTTCTTGACTGTATTTTCATATATGATATTCCCTTTTTTAGCGATCTATACAATAAATAAAGGAGAAATAACAGTAACACAGGTAGGAACGATAATAGGTATTGGAGCATTTTCAACATCAATATCATCTCTTTTTAGTGCACAAATATCAAAAAGAATAGGATATAGAAACACTATTGTATTAGGGTTGATTTTTATTTCAATATCTTACTTAGGATATGTTTATGCTAAATCTTTTTTAGTATGTTTTTTGATTATATTGCTATCAGGAATTGGACAAGGAATGATTAATCCAGTAATTAAATCAATGATTGCAATTGTAAAGGGTGAAGAAGATTCTAGTAGAATATTCAGAATAAGATATATGTTACTTTGTTTTGGGATTATTGTAGGACCTATTTTAGGAAATCTAATTTATATTAAGTCAGTAAATTTGATATTTTATTTAGTGTTTGTATCCCATATACTATTAATATTCTTTGTATTGACAATAAAGGATGAGAAAGATAAAAATCTAGGAGAGAATAAGGACGAAAATAAAGTTAAAGTCAAAGGGTTAAAAATGCCTATAATAATTATAACGCTTTTATCAATTCTGGTTTTTACAGTTTTCTCTATTTTTGAATCTGTAACTCCAATAGCGATAAATGAATTTACTATTAATTCATCTCAAGTTTTTTCAATATTAATTATTTATAACTCTATTTTAGCTTTACTAATCCAACCATTGATAATTATTTTAGAAAAGAAGTTTTCTTTTGAAGGGCTATTTAAAATAGGGGCATTTCTATTTGCAGTAGCGTATTTATCTTTTTTTGTTTCAAAAGGGAATGTTGTTTTGTTGCTTATATCTACGACTATATTCACCTTAGGAGAAGGAATATTAATACCTATGCTTGATACATTAGTGGATAAGGCTTCAACAGAGGAGGACAAGTCCGCATTCTTTGCTTTTTCTGAACTTAAGCAGTTGGGATTTTTTATTGGTCCAGCTTTAGCAAGTTTAATTATTGATAAGGGCTCAGTAGCACTGATGTATATAATCACATCTATTCTTTGTCTATGTGTAATTATGGTGTTTGATTTACTTTATAATATAAAGTTTAAAATAAAAGTTAAGAATGATTCCTGTATTTAATAGGAATCATTTTTTATTTAGTAATCATAAAAGATATTAGAAAAAATAATAAATGAAAAACCACAATCTTCTGTTATTTTTGAAATTATTAAAGTCATTAAAATTTTTACGCTTATATTAATTTATGATAAAATTATAGTAATAGAATATGAGGGGGAGAAAGATTATGAAGGTTTATTACTTCACATCTACAGGGAATTCATTATACGTGGCTAAAAAGATAAAAGAGGCAACAAGGGATTGTGAGTTAATATCTATACCAACTGCTTTAAAAAAGTGTGATTTTAATATAGAGGATGATGTTATAGGTTTTGTATATCCAATACATTGTGGTTCATTACCTATTGTTGTAGAAGATTTTATATCAAAGCTAAATGTAAAAGATAAGACATATGTTTTTGCAATAGGAGTTACTGGAGGGGGAGGAGCAAAAGAAAGTTTCCCTCATATTAATGAACTTTTAAGGGCAAAAGGTGAACTTAGTAATTATTTATGCGTAAAATACATTTCAAACTATACAAGAGCAGGAAGAAATCCAACTAAGGAGAGAGCACTTAATTCAATAAAAGCAAATGAAGCTATAATAGATGATTTTATTAAAGAAGTTAAGAAGAGAGAAGTAAAGAAAGTTAATTACAAAAGTGGTATGAAATTATCCTATAAAGCTTGGATAAGGTTGTTTAAAAATAAAGATAAAGCATTTAACGTAAATGATAAATGTATAGGCTGTGAAATGTGCAAAGCTATTTGCCCGGTAGATAATATTAAAATGATTAATAATAAACCAACTTGGCTCGGGAAATGTACTGATTGCATGGCTTGCATAAATATATGCCCTAAAGAAGCTATAAATCTTGGTAATAAAACTTTGAATAAGAATAGATATAGAAATCCATTTATTGAGGCCAAAGAGTTAATATAAATAAAATAATAGAAATTTAAAAACCAAGAAAGAAGATTTCTTGGTTTTTTATGATTTTTTACTTTAATTCACCTAATAATTTATATAAATAAAAAGAATTTAAAAAAGTTTTCAAAAACTTTCTCAATTATTGAAATTCTCCTGTACTTATTATATGAGAGCTTAAATAAGCTTATTAAATACTATGGGGGATATTTTTATGCAATATAACTTTTTAGGGTTTTCAGTTTCAAAAATGATGGAACTAAATTTAGATATGAAAGACATAGCTATACTTAGATATTTTGTTGATTTTAGAGAAACTGGAAGAATGAATTATGAAACAGTTGAAGGTGAGAAATATTATTGGATTAACTATAAATCAATAGAAGAAGAAATGCCACACCTTGCTTTAGGTAAAAGGGCTATTATGCTAAGAATGCTTAAATTAAGAGATTTAGGGATTCTAAATCACTATACAAAAAAAGAAGGAGGAACATATTCCTTCTACAATTTAGGACCTAGATATAATGAACTTATAAATATAGACAAAGACAAAGTTAGTAAAAATAAAGATGAATCTAATATATATGAAAATGGAAGTGAAAATAAATATGAAAATAGTTTTTTAGAAATTAAAGATGAAAATATACAAGAAGGTAGTGCTCAAGAAAAAGACCAGTATGTCCATGGAATTTCAAGTTATGTGCAAAACTATACACAGGGTGTTCATGAAAATGAAGAAAAGCTGTGCATAAATATGCTAAAGGCTGTGTTTCAAAAGGTATAACAAAGACTCCTATACTAAACAACTCATCTACTAAAGAAACTAATATAAAAAAATATATAAAAAAAGATATTGATGAGATAATAGAATATTTAAATCAAAAGATAGGTACTAGCTATAAATCCAATAATAAAAATACTATTAAACTTGTTAATGCTAGGCTAAAAGAAGGTTTTACTATTAATGATTTTAAATCTGTTATAGACAAAAAGGTTAAAGCATGGATAGGTACTGAATTTGAGCAATACTTAAGACCTTCTACGTTATTTGGGGATAAGTTTGAAAACTACTTAAATCAAAAATGTATTAAGCAAAATACTAAAGATAAAAACAACTTTGAATCACCAAAATTAAGATTTAATAATTTTACTGGAAGGGAATATGATTATGATGAACTGGAGAGAAAGCTTTTAGGTTGGTAGGTTTTTTTAATAAACTTGCAAATCTATTGAATTTTTTTATGAATTGTATCAAATTCAGTCACTAGAGTAAAAAAATATAGACTATAACAAAAGTGATAGTCTATATTTTTCAATATTTTTACTTGATTTTTTCTGATATAACTTTAGCTATTAAATGACTTGATTGAGGATTTTGTCCTGTTATAAGGTTTCCATCAGTAGTTACCTTTTCAACAAAATCTCCACCTCTTTCAAATTTAGCACCTTGATTTATAAGCTCTGTTTCAAGGGCAAATGGAACTAATTTTGATAGTTTTGCTAAATCTTCTTCTGAATTTGTAAAACCAGTTAACTTCTTACCATCAACAAAATACTTTCCATCTTCTGTTTTAGCATTTAAAAATGCAGCAACTCCATGGCAAACTCCAGCTACAACATTATTTCTATTATAAGTATCTAATATTATATCATTAACTTCTTTTGTATTTACAAAATCTTGTAATGGCCCATGACCACCTGCAAATAATACAGCATCAAATTTAGTATCTAAAACATCAGTTAATTTTTTTGTATTCTTCAATAATCCCATAACATAATCATGTTCTGCAGGTACTCCGTTAGGGATAGAATTTATATCAATTGGAACCTCTCCGCCATTTATTGAAACTATTTCTACTTCAAAACCTTCTTCCTTAAATACATTATAAGGCTCTGCTAGTTCCTCTAACCATAATCCAGTTGGATGACCATTCATGTCATTACTACTTGTTGCTATTAATAAAACTTTTTTCATATTAAAATTTCTCCTTTAAGTAAAACTATTTTAAAATTACTTTTAAAATAAGTATTAATTTCTTCTTTTCATCTTGTAAATCAAGTATACTAGAGCTATAGAGTTATAACAAGAACGCACTTTCTTTTTAGTAACTAAGTAAAAGTTAAGTAATGGAGGTTACATTGGTTTGGAAGGAAAAGAAAAATTAAATGAAGATATAATAAACATAGCATTAAAAACATTAACTGGAAAATGGAAGCTAAAAATAATTTGGGAAATCTCTTATGAGAATGGAATAAGGTTTAATGAACTCGAAAGAAGGTTAAATGGAATTTCAAGTATAATGTTAACTAAAAGATTAAAAGAACTTGCCGATAGTGGAATTATACATAGAGAACAATTTAATGAAATACCTCCTAGAGTTGAATATTCACTTACAGAGCTTGGAAAGAAACTTTGTCCAGTATTACATATGTTAGAAGATGTAGGATATATGATAAAGAAATAGGAAAAGAAATTTTATTTAAGAGAAGTAAAAAATAATTAAAATAAAAAACGACTAATGCATAAAGACCTTACCTTTCAAATAAGGTAAGGTCTTTATTCTTTTTGAAAAATTATTATAGTAGGAATTGATAGTCAAAAAATCTAAGATTCTTCATTTAACGGTAGTTGATTGTATTTATTTAATAAAAAAGGTATGACAAATAAACTATTACAAAAGTTTGAATTCACCTATTATGAAAATATATAAAGAATCTTTTTATCATTTTTAACTTTTATTATGTTCACATTTTTGTTATAATTGGTAATGCTTGGATTTACTATAAATATGGTATTCAAGTTTTCATTATGAAATATGGAAAAAGAAGCTTTTACAGAAGATAATTGGTGGACTTTTTAGTAAGTGTAAACATTAAAATAAGGGGGAATTGTTAAATGGCAAAAATGATAAAATGTAAATGTTGTTCTAAGGAGATAGCATCTAATGCTAAGTCTTGCCCAGGATGTGGAACAAAAAATAAAAAACCAATATATAAAAGACCTTGGTTTATGGTAATAGTATTCTTAGTAGTAGTTGGAGCAATAGGATCAATTGGAGATGATGATTCTACTAAAACAAATAGTGGAGCAGGACAAGAAATTACTCAGAAACAAGATACAGGAGAAAAAGCTACAGTAAAAGAGGTTAAAAAAGAAGAAAAAGCAGAGGATAATGCTCCAACAGAATATAAGACTGCATTAAAAAAAGCAAAAACATATAGCGATACTATGAATATGTCTAAGTCTGGAGTATATGACCAATTAACATCAGAATATGGAGAAAAGTATACAGTAGAAGCTGCTCAATATGCTATAGATAATTTACAAGCAGATTGGAAAGAAAATGCATTAAAGAAAGCAAAGACATATCAAGAAAGTATGTCAATGTCTCCAAGTGCAATTTATGATCAATTAATATCAGAATATGGAGAGAAATTTACAGCAGAAGAAGCACAATATTCTATAGATAATCTGCAGTAGTATACTGTCTTATTGATAATAAATAATATATCTAGATATAATTATTTTATCTAGACTTAACTAATTATCATTAAAGAAATAAAAGTGATGTTTTCTTAGAGCGAATATTATACCTAGCAATTTAATATATTATGAGAAAAAGGCTAAAAGTATCAATGGGTATTTTTAGACTTTTTGAAAGTTAATTTAATAGAAGTAAAAAATAATTAAAATAAAAAGCAATTTTAAAATAAAGGCATTACCGTCTAAATAAGGTAATGCCTTTATTTTTTTTTCTGAACTTC
>JARIDB010000188.1 GCA_029257045.1 Clostridium sp. | reverse complement strand
AAGCAATTGCTGAGGATAAGGTACATCCAGTTCCATGGGTGTTAGGATTATCTATTCTTTCTGCTTTAAACCAGTGAATATTGTTATTTTCATAAAGTAAGTCAATGGCATCATTAACTAGATGTCCACCCTTTACTAGCACTGCTCCCTTTAAAGTCTTAGATATTCTTTCTGCTGCCTTTATCATATCTAATTCATCTTTTATTTCAAATCCACATAAAGCTTCAGCTTCTGGAATATTTGGTGTAATAACTGTAGCCAGTGGAATAAGCTTTGTTATAAGAGCCTCCATTGCTTCATCACTAAGTAATTTACTTCCACTAGTAGATACCATAACAGGATCTACAACAATATTTTTTGCTTTATATTCAATAAGTTTTTCTGCAATAACTTCAATTATTTTGCTATTAGATACCATTCCTATCTTTATGGCATCAGGGTAAATATCTTTAAATATGCAATCTATTTGATTTCCTACAAATTCAGGAGAGACTTCTTCTATTCCATAAACTCCTGTAGTATTTTGTGCTGTTAATGCAGTTATAACACTCATTCCATACATTTTATGAGCAGTTATTGTTTTAATATCTGCCTGTATTCCAGCACCACCACTACAATCTGAACCAGCAATAGTTAATATTTTTCTTATCATTAAATATCCCTTCTTTCCTAAAGTAATATATAAGGCACATGAAAATAAATAATAGGCTAACATACTAGTCTATTATTTATTTGATTGTGCCTAAAAGTATAGTTTCTAATAATTCTTAGACATTTCCTCTGAAAGCTTACGAAGTTTTTCTGTAGCTACTTTTATATCTTTTTGTGCAAATAAAGCTGATATTACTGCTACTCCATCTACTCCTGTTCCTTTAAGTTCCATAATATTTTTTTCATTAATACCACCAATAGCTACAACTGGAATACTAACAGAATCACAAATCTTCTTTAGTTCTTCTTTAGATACATCATAAGCATCTAGTTTTGTAGATGTAGAAAACATAGCTCCTACTCCTAAGTAATCCGCTCCATTTTTTTTAGCTAAAATAGCTTGCTCTACATTTTCTACAGATACACCTAGTATTTTATCTTTTCCTATCTTTTTACGTACATCTAAAGCTTCCATATCTTCTTGCCCTACATGGACACCATCTGCATCACAGATTATTGCAAAATAAACATTATCATTAATTACAAAAGGCACCTTGTACTTATTGCAAAGCTCTTTAATCTTCTTTGCTTCAGTTAAAAACTCTGCATCTTCCATATATTTTTCACGTAATTGAAGGAAGGTTACACCACCTTGTAAAACTTCTTCAACTTGCATTGCAAGAGTTTTATCTTTAAGCCATGTTCTATCTGTTACTGCATAAAGTAACATGGACTTTTTATCGCACTTCAAACTTAGCACCTCCATCTAACTTTTCAGCTGTTAAATTATATATTTCATCTATTAAATAATTACGATAGCTTGAATTTCCTGCACCTGTTTCTTCAAGTTTTTTATAAGCAAGCTCTCCTGCTATCCCCATAGCACATAAAGAAGCTGCTGTTGCTTCTAAATAGTTTTCAGGATTTGCTACTAAATATGCTCCTGTCATTGCAGTTAACATGCAACCACTTCCTGTAATCTTTGACATCATAGGATGTCCATTTCTAATTATATAAACTTTATTATCATTACATACAATATCTATAGAACCAGTAATTGCAATTATTGCTCCTGTCTTTTTAGAAAAATCTTTCGTAAAGTTTATTATTTCTTCTAGACTTTCTTCTGTAATAGCATCTGCAATATCTGCATCTACCCCTTTAGTTGTACCAAATCCTAAAGCTAGGGTTTTGATTTCAGAAATATTACCACGAATAACTGTGAATTTAATCTTATCAAGTAACTCCTTAGCAGTATCTGTACGTAGTTTTGAAGCTCCTGCTCCTACTGGATCTAAAATAACTGGATGATTTAATTCATTTGATTTCTTTCCTGCAAGAAACATAGACTCAATTGTATTTTTATTTAATGTTCCAATATTAATATTAAGTCCTCCACAAATTGATGTTATTTCTTCAACTTCTAAAGAATCATCAGACATAATTGAAGATCCGTTGCAAGCAATTAAAATATTAGCACAGTCATTTACTGTTACATAATTTGTTATACAGTGAACAAGAGGTGATTTTTCTCTAAGATTTTTAAATATATTACTAAACATTTTTTTCTCCTTCCTTAATCTTTGATATAAATATAGATAATATAGCTGTAATCACCATAACAGGCAATGTGTTACCTATAGGTGTGTTAATATACATAAATCCAAATGATGATAACAACGGAAAAAACGGGAAACACCAAAAGGTATTTCCCGTATAATAAGCAAATCAAATTACTTCTTCCTACGTTGGCATTACCCACATCAGGTTTAAGGGTCAAAGTTTGATTACTTTATCTCAGCCTGCTATACAAGCTCCCCTGTTCATATATTAAGTTTTAGATAATTATAACATTAATTAATATCCTTGTAAATAAGCTTATCCTTTTAGTAATTATAAAGTAAATAAGGAAAATTAGTAACTAATTTATGTATTCATAAAGTATAAAGTAATTATTTGTAATGTAGCTATCCTACTTTTTAATCATATACTATAATTATAGATTATTTGGAGGTTATAATATGGAAAAACATAAATCTCACTCTTCAAAAGATGAAATAAACATCTTCGAAGTTAGAAATGGACTTTTACTTGAAGCCATGGATTCCCTTGGAGTTTGTACTCCTATTCAAGCTGCTAGCATATGGGCATATGGTGTTAAAAATAGAAATGCAGCTTTTCAATACTCAGTTATGAGTGATAAACTTAAAGAAATATATAAATGTGAAATGGAGAAAAATGCACCAAATTGGGTCACTGGAGTTTCTAGTCCCTGGATAGATAGTTATAGCATTCTAAGAATAGAAAGCACTTCTTTTAATACTTATATTGTTGAAATTATATTTTATTTCTCGACCTCTACAGGTCATTATAAATCATCTAAAGCTTTTCTACTTTTATGCAATGAAGATAATTGTTATAAGATAAATAAAATTTCTATGGAAAATTTCCTATACCCTTATACAGGATTTGCTCTCAAAAAATAATAAATAAAATACAATTTTTTTCTAATTAACTCTTATATCTTTTACTATTTCCCTTTAAGTTTTTATTTTTTTAGCTATTTATATATCTTAATATAACAATATTTTTAATAAATGTTCTGAATCAAAATGAAACCAAAGCTCTAAATTAAGAACTTTGGTTTTATAGCATTATATATGAAATTAATTTTTAAATATAATTACTTAAGTTTATTTTTAAATGTCTGATGGGTAAACTATCCCTACCTGATTTCTTATTTCATCCATTATTTCCAAAACCATTAAGGTATTATCTAGTGTATTTATTTTAGATTCTTTTTCTCCACTATTTATAACTTTAACAAATTCTTGAACTTCATAGCACATATCAGCTTCTTCTTGAGGTTTTGCTATTTCTTCTACTTTTCCATCTCTATAAATTATTTTCACAGAATTATAAGTAGTGATTTTATCTATTACTATGCTGCCTTTTTCTCCTTGAATTTCTGAAGGCAAATGGGAATCTGCTATTTTAGAATAATTAATTGAAGCATCCATTGAGTCAAAGCTAAATACAGCACTTCCTTCCCCATCTACTCCTGTTTCTAGTAAAATACCTTCTCCGCTTATCTTTTTTGGTTTTCCAAACAGATTAACCATAGGCGATAGGCAGTAAACTCCTATATCCATTAAGGCTCCATTTGATAATTCCTTCTTAAAGGCATTTAATACTTCCCCAGCCTTATATTTATCATATCTTGATGAGTATTGACAGTAAGTTCCTATATATTTTCTTACTTTACCTATCTTATGAAGATTATCTCTTAATATTAAAAAGTTTGGAAGTAATGTTGTTTTCATAGCTTCCATTAATACTACATTATTTTCTCTTGCAAGATCTATTACTTCCTTTCCTTCTTTTGCATTCGAAGCAAATGCTTTTTCACATAATACATGTTTTTTATTTTTTATAAATATCTTTGATTGTTTTCCATGTAAAGAATTTGGTGATGCTATATAAACTGCATCTATTTTATTACTTTTAGCCATTTCATCTAAATCTGTAAAAGTGCTTTCTATATTATGTTTAGTTGCAAATTCCTTAGCTTTTTCTAAGGTTCTAGAATAAACTGCTGTTATTTTTATTCCCTCTACTAGAAGTAATCCAGCAATTAATCTTTCTGTAATCATGTTAGTTCCAATTAAACCTATATTAATCATCATTTTCTCCTTTAATTTTAGTTAAAGTTATAATCTTCTGTAAAAATAAATATTTATCTATTTATTTTTAACAAAAAAAATTAAGACTTCTATCTATTTAAGTTAATTATAATATAAATATTTTATTTATACATCCATATAATTATAAACTATATCTGAAATTATCTTAAATGAAAAATTTAAAACATATCCTTATAATATTATTTTATTAACTGCACATACTATATTTAATAAATTTTACCAAGGAGGCTTATATGAAAAATCCTTTTAATAATTCTAACTTAAAGAATTTATTTAAATATTCCTTATATCCTTTATTATCTTTAATTTTAATTTTAAACTTTGTAATATTAATTTCTAAAACTCCAAAAAATTCTACCTTTACTTTAACCCAAGATGAACCTGTTTATGAAGTTAATAGTTTTCTTACAGATAATAGTGCAAATGTTAATTTGGAAAGTTCTATCTTAAACTATCTAAATAACCTTTACTCACTAAGAAATGACTCTATCTTTACTGGTGATGTTAAAGAACTTTATAATTACTACAATATTAATACTAATTTTGGTGCTTATTCTTTAGAACATGAATTTAAAAGAATTGCATTTTTAAGAGATTTTTCAAGATCTAAAGATGTTACTTTTATATCCTTTACTTCAATACCTACTATAAATAGCCTAAAAGAAAAGAATTCTATAATCAACTTAACTTTTAATGAAGAGTTCTCTTTCGAATATTATTATAATAAAGACCCTAAAACTATTAAAAGCTTTAAGGTTAACTTAGTTCATACATTAGAACTAGAAAAAGATCATAACACTTATTTAGTTAATAAGGACTATTACATTGATTTCTTTAAAAATGGTTTAGATAAATATAAATTTACCTTAAAAGAAACAAAAATTCCTTAATCACTTATATTAATATAAACTTAAAAAGAGAAAATAATGTGGTTAACGAAGCCATTTAAATAATGGATGATACCACTTTATTTCCTCTAAATTTAAGTTTACATATTAAATGAATTGTCTTTATTATCATTTTTTAATAAATCTTTTAACGTATATTTTGAAAACTGATTTAAGAAAGCATTAAGGGATTCATTCATTATGCATCTTAACTTACAGCCTTTTTTTCTAAATGGGCAATAACTTTCTTCATTAAAGCATTTTGCTATATTTAGGTTGTCTTCTGTAATTAATAAAACTTTTCCTAGATTTATATCTTCTGGGTTTAAGACTAATCTTAGGCCCCCACATCTTCCCTTCATAGACATTATTAAACCTGTCTTTGCTAATTTATGAACTACTTTTTTTAAATGATGTTCTGATACATCTAAAGTTTTTGCTAATTGTTCAACTGTAGCAAGTTTTTCTTTATTTTCTGCTAAATAAACTAATGTCCTAAATGAATAATCAGTGAATTTCGATAAATACATTAGACTTCCTCTCTTTCGTTAATCATTTACATTTTAGTTTTTCTTTTTCTAATGTCAAAAAATATAAAACTTTTGTATTTATTTCAATTATACTATTATTTTATATAAATTTGTATTAATTTTATAAAATTTCACCAATTACTTTAATTTTTCTTTTAATCTTATTTCTTACTTAAATAATTATCTATAGCGTTAGCAGCTTTTTTCCCTGCTCCCATAGCTAATATTACTGTAGCCGCACCTGTAACTGCGTCTCCTCCAGCATAAACTCCTTCTTTTGTTGTAAGTCCATCTTCATCTGCAATTATGCATTTCCACTTATTTATTTCAAGCCCCTTTGTTGTTGATGATATAAGTGGGTTTGGAGAAGTTCCAAGACTCATAATTACTGTATCAAAGTCTACTATATGTTCTGACCCCTCTTTAACTACTGGTCTCCTTCTTCCTGATTCATCTGGTTCTGTAAGAACCATTTGTACACATCTCATACCATTAACCCAACCATTTTCATCTACTAAAATTTCTGTTGGATTAGTTAAAACATCAAATATGATCCCTTCTTCTTTAGCATGATGAACCTCTTCTAATCTAGCTGGAAGCTCTTCTTCACTTCTTCTATATACTATATGAGCTTCTGAACCTAATCTTAAGGCAGTTCTTGCAGCATCCATAGCAACATTTCCACCACCTACTACAGCTACTTTCTTTCCAAGCTTTACTGGTGTATGGTAGTCTTCTTTAAATGCTTTCATAAGATTTACCCTAGTTAAAAACTCATTTGCAGATAATACTCCATTAGCACTTTCTCCTCTAATTCCCATAAACTTTGGAAGCCCTGCTCCAGAGCCTATAAATACAGCTTCAAAACCTTCTTCTTCTATAAGTTCTTCAATAGTTATTGTCCTACCTATAATTACATTAGTTTCTATCTTAACTCCAAGTTTTTTAATATTATCTATTTCTGTTTTAACTACCGTTTCTTTTGGTAACCTAAACTCTGGAATTCCATAAACTAAAACTCCACCTGCTTCATGAAGAGCTTCAAAAATAGTTACATCATAGCCCTTTTTAGCTAAATCTCCAGCACAAGTAAGTCCTGCAGGACCACTCCCTATAACTGCAACTTTTTTATCTTTTGATTCTTCTTTTTCTAAAAACTCAACTTTATTAATTCTAGACCAATCTGCTGTAAATCTCTCTAGCTTTCCAATAGATACAGGTTCACCTTTAATACCTAAAACACAAAGTCCTTCACATTGAGATTCCTGAGGACATACTCTTCCACAAACTGCTGGAAGTGCACTATATTTTGCAATTTCCTTTGCAGATAAGGTGAATTGTTTATCTTTTATATAACTTATAAATCCTGGAATATTTATTTCAACAGGACATCCCTTAACACATTTAGGATTTTTACAGTTTAAACATCTATTTGCTTCTCTAACTGCTTCTTCTTCAGTATATCCATAACATACTTCTTCGAAGTTTTTAGCTCTAATTTCTGGTGCTTGTTCTGATACAGGTACTTTCTTCATTCTATCTAATAACATAACTTATTCCTCCCCACAGCCACAGCCACCGTGTTTATGGCTATCCCCTTCTTCTATTTTTAATATTTTCTTTCCTTCTTCTGTTTTATACATAGATTGTCTTCTCATTGATTCATCAAAATCTACTAAATGAGCATCAAATTCTGGTCCATCTACACAAGCAAATTTAACTTCTCCTCCAACAGTAACTCTACAAGCACCACACATGCCTGTCCCATCTACCATTATAGGGTTTAAACTAACTGTGCTTTTTATATTAAGCTCTTTAGTTAAAAGACTAGTAAACTTCATCATTATCATAGGTCCAATTATTACAGCATGATCATATTCTTTACCTAAATCCTTAACTAAATGATTTAAACAATCTGTAACTCTGCCATTAAAACCATATGTTCCATCATCTGTTGATATATATAGATTTTTAGCAACCGATTTCATTTCTTCTTCCAAAATTAAAAGGTCCTTAGTTCTACTACCAACTATTACATCGCAGTCAATACCATTTTCCTTCATCCATTTAACTTGAGGATATACAGGTGCTGCTCCAACGCCTCCAGCTATAAATATTATATTTTTCTTTTTAAGTTCTTCTATATCTTCATCAATAAATTCGCTAGGAATACCTAAAGGTCCAACAAAATCTAAAACATAATCACCTTCATTAAAGTTTGCTAGTTCTTTAGTTCCTCTTCCAACAGCTTGAAAAACTATACTAACTGTTCCTTCTTTTCTATTATAGTCAGCTATTGTCAAAGGGATTCTTTCACCTTTTTCATCATTTTTAATGATTATAAATTGACCAGGTTTTGCTGATTTTGCAACTCTCTTAGCTTCTATATCCATAAGATATATATTTTCTTTAAGTTCTCTTTTCTTAACTATTTTATACATGGTACCCCTCCATTATTAATTACTAATTACTATCTTAACAGTATCATTTTACCAGAAATCCCACAATTGTAAATATATTATTTTTATAATTTCTTAAAATTTTAATAATAGAAAAAGACTATCTTAAGTTTTAAAAGATAATCTTTTCCTGTAATTTTATATTGTAAAGGGATTTACAAACAAACTTTTAGTCCATAATAGACGCATTCAAATAATTTCGCCATATTATCTTTATCAATTTCTCTAGGATTTGAACCAGTACATGCATCTTTAACTGCATTTTCTGATATAAAATCTAGATTTTGCTTGAAGTATTCTTCCTCTACTCCATACTCTTTTAAACTATGAGGAATATTTAATTTTGTGTTTAACTCATTTATTAAGTTTATAAGAGAATCTGTTAATTCTTCATCATTATTTCCTTCAAGCTTTAATGCTTTAGCTATATCTGCATATCTATCTAAAGCTTTTGATTTATTATATTGAATTACATAAGGTAAATATATTGCATTTGCACATCCATGAGGTATATTAAACACAGCTCCAGTTTTATGAGCCATTGAATGAACTATTCCAAGTAATGCATTTGAGAAAGCCATTCCTGCAAGGCATTGAGCTTCGTGCATTAGATTTCTTGAATTTTTATCTCCCTCATAGGATTTAATTAAATTTTCCACAGTCATTTCTATAGCCTTCATTGCTAGTGGATCTGAAAAGTTTGATCTAAGTGATGCTGTATATGCTTCTATAGCATGAGGTAAGGCATCCATTCCAGTATGAGCAACTAATTCCATTGGCATAGTTTGAGCAAGGTCCGGATCTATAATTGCTATATCTGGCGTTATGTTAAAATCAGCTAAAGGATATTTAATTTTAGCTTTATAATCTGTAATAACCGAAAAAGCTGTAACTTCTGTTGCTGTACCACTTGTTGATGGTATTGCAATAAACTTTGCTTTTTTTCTAAGTTCTGGCAGATTAAAAGGAATAACTGCTTCTTCAAAAGTAAAATCTGGGTATTCATAGAAAATCCACATTGCTTTTGCTGCATCTATAGGTGATCCTCCTCCAATTGAAACTATCCAATCAGGGTTAAACTTAATCATAGCTTCTGCACCCTTCATAACTGTCTCAACTGATGGATCTGGCTCAACACCTTCAAAAAGTTCTACTTCAATATTTGCTTCTTTAAGATAATCTACAACTTTATCTAAGAATCCAAACCTTTTCATAGAGCCACCACCAACAACTACCATAGCTCTTTTACCTTTAATTGTTTTTAATACTTCTAGGGACCCTTCACCATGATATAAGTCTCTAGGTAATGTAAATCTTGCCATCATATACCCTCCAATCCAAAATAGAAAATATCTAGTTTTTTAATTCTCACTAATATATAGAGCAACTCTTGTGCCAATATAGTTATTTTTTTAACAATATTGCTATCACAAGGTTTGCTTACCACTAATGAATATACCGTCCTATTTCACTACATTTATACCTTGATTTTCATGTCCCATTTTATTACAATGTCTTATTACCTTACACAAATATTAAGTATTAATTTTTATTTTAACAATTAAGTTTAAAAAATTATTCTATAATCTTATATTTTTTCATTTTTAAATATAATGTATTTCTACTTATCCCTAAAGCTTTTGCAGTTTTAGATATATTTTGGTTATTAAAGTTTAAAGCTCTTATAATAGTTTTTTCTTCTATAACAGCTAAATTAAATTCTTTTTCTAATTTAAAGCTTTTATATTTAGGACATTTTTCTTTTAAGCAAAATTCCACTTCTTTTTCTTCTTTAAAAATATCTAAAGACATTCTTCCATTTAAATTAACTATATTTTCTATTGTATTTTCAAGTTCTCTAATATTGCCTGGCCAGCTATGATTTAAAAGTTGATTTAATAATCCTTCATCTAATTTTCTTATATCTTTATTTAGCCTTATTGATTTAATTTCTAAAAAATAATCTATAAGTTCCCTTATATCTTCCCGTCTTTCTTTTAATGAAGGAATTCTAATAGGTATTACACAAAGTCTATAATAGAGATCTTCTCTAAATCTTCCTTTTTTAACTTCTTCTCTTAAATTCTTATTAGTTGCTGCTATTACTCTCATATCTACAGGTATTTCATAATTTCCACCAACCCTTGTTATTCTACCTTCTTGAAGAACTCTAAGTAACTTTATTTGCATATCATAAGACATATCACCTATTTCATCTAAAAATAAAGTTCCTTTATGAGCAAGTTCTATTTTACCTAAGTTTCCACCCTTTTTTCCACCTGTAAAAGCTCCTTCTTCATACCCAAAAAGTTCACTTTCAATTATATTCTTAGGAATAGCACCACAATTTATAGCAATGAATCTATTGTCTTTTCTTACACTATGATTATGTATAGCTTGAGCTAAAACTTCTTTCCCTGTACCACTATCACCTTCTATTAAAACTGTAGATGGGCTATCAGATATTAACTTACAATTAGATATAATACTTTTAATCTCTTCACTTTCTCCAATTATATTTTCAAAAGTAAAAAAAGCACCTGTAGATTTCTTTTTCTTATTTATATTCTCCATTAATATGTTCACCTCCCCTTTACACCCTATAATATAACCATCTATATAAAATCTAATTTTTTCTATTCTATAATACTATTCTACTCCAAAGTTCATATACTTTCCATAAAAAGGTGAACATCTACCACTCTCCTTTCGGTGTATGGGCTTTCACACTAAGTTCAGTCTTCATTCTTTTTGAATGGAACATATGCTTCAGACAAGCTTCAGTAGATGGGCTTAATTACTAAGTTAATATCTCGTTATCACTCATATCCACTAAGTAATTAATGCCAAGTGTTCAATGCCAAGGATGGAAATTATAAAATAAAAGCTATCCTCAACTTTCAATCTGGAAAATACTATTTCTATTCCACATTTATAAAACATGTTATAATTAACTCAAAGTTGTATTAAAATATATAATAGAATATCTATTTTGCGAGGAGATGTGAAATGAATAAAAAGTTATTTTTTAAATTTGGATTATTGTTATTATCTCTGTCACTTGTCGCATGTGGACAGAAAAATAATTCAGCAGGAGAAGATAATTTTTCTAAATCAAGTACAAGCCAATCTGTTAGCAGCACTCAAAGTTCGGGAGAAGAAATTTTAGAAACTACATCTCCCTCTGTTGAAAATGCAGTAGAAAGCAAACAAGAGAATGAAGATGTACAAAAAAATACACAACAAGACACTAAACTAGATACACAACCAGAAGCAACTGAAAAAGAATACTATGACTTAATAAAAGAAGCTTGGCAGAAACAAAAGGATTACATTGATTCTATTGATGATCCTAAAGTAAAACAATCAGTACAAACCTCACAGTCTGCTGCTATTATGGAGTCAACTGGATTGCTTATGGAACATCCTGAAAACTCTGAGGCTATAAATGCAAGTCTAAAGAGGGTTCTCGCTGGCGAGTAATCTCCAAACCTTGCTAAGGTAAAGTTGGGTGGCTAGATATGGAATGCTTTCATATTCAGATAACTTAACTTCATTTAATTTCAATTGTTTCGTAGCTATTTTAATATGTTATGAGGGAAATTTAAATAACAAATAATGAAAATACCGCATCATTTAAAAGTGAATATGTGGTATTTTTTATTGCACAATTTAAACTTGGAAGATATTGTTTCAAACTCACTTTTTTATGTATAATAAATATATAATACAAAAAACATTTAATTAACTATATTTTATGAAAACTTTTAAAAGTTCCCTCTTCAAATTAAATTAATAAGTAGTAAAACATGTAAAATCAACTGGAAGTTTGGTGGTAATATATGAATATAATAATAAAAGATTCCTCACAAATGCCTATACATACGGATATAAAACTTATATTTGATGCTTTAGAGGGGCGACAGCGAGAATTTAACTGGTTAATTACCGAGCATGAGTGCTATTCTTTTCCCTCAGATAAAGATATCTTTAATGATAGAGTTGTATTGTTATCAGGGGATGAACTAACTCATCTGGTTAAAAATAATGATATTCAGTTTGTTTGGGGCATTTTATCTGCTTTTGATAAATCAACAGATATAGACATAAATAATCTATCTGTAATACCTACATTTGATAGTGAATGGAAATATGGAGGAGAAGAGGTCCATACTCAACACCCTTTGGCTATTGCTGAAATTATTTGCGTTGACAGTAGTTATACTATATTCTTAAGCAAAGATGACGACTTATCAAATAGAATCCTTAGCCATTACTCTGATGCTCAAGATTTACATCAATGGAATAAAAAACTTAAAAAATAAATAAATAAATAAATATGAAATCTAGTATTATATTAAGATTGGTATAGGGGGTATATTACATGAAAATTAAAAATATGAAGAGTAGATATATTTTAACAATTATATTTTTTAGTACATTTCTATTAGATTATATATGTATAAAAAACAATTTAGTTTATAGGCATTGGCTTAGTCTTTCTATAATCTACTACCGATATGCTTTTATAATTACACTCTTTATAATAATTCCATGTTATTTAATTATAAATAAAAGAAGTATCTGGTTAAAGTTATTAGGCTATCCTATTATAGCTTTTATAGCATTTATACTTCTCTTCACTACTAGTTTTATTAGAGCATTTAATACAGATTCATATTATACGGAATTAAAAGGACAAAAAGTAATTGCAATGGAAGATCATTCTTGGGGTGATGTGATAACTATTTATTACGTTCCCGTTAATATATTCTTTATGGAGAGATCTCCTGATTTTCCTTATCCATATGAGCCTTAATGAACAAACTATTTATCTTAATAAAACCAGTGTTGTAGTAAAGATTTCAACTACAGCACTGGTTTTATATTATTATAATTTATTTTCTATATATTTCCTAAATAATATATCTAATGTACTATTCTTTAGTTCATCCAAAAATGAATTGAGTCAATGACAGGGTCTTCCATAAGAATTAACCTAAAGTTGTTTCTACCAAATGCACTAAACCTAATTTATACCCTTTATGTAGCTACTACGAATTAAGTAATGAAAATGTTCTTTGAAAATTGAATAGTATGGTATTTACAAAACATGTTATAATTAACTCATAATTGTATTATTTATGTATAATTGAGTAAGGAGGATATAAGAAAATGACTGTTAGTATTCAAGAGTTATTTAGATACTCACTTGCTATTGTTATCCTCGTTGCATTTATTGCAATGATTGTTTATTTTTTGATTGGTTTAAAAAGTAAAAACTATGCAAAGGCAAAAATATTTGCGATGATTTATGTATATTCAAATGTATTACGACTTCTATTAAATCATTTTAATCTGTATTAATTTAAGGCTTTGTTTTAAAGTATTACTAAGATAAAGTTAAATATTAAATTGTTAAAAATACCGTATTATTCAAATGAATATGCGGTATTTTTATTGCACAATTCAAGGATATAACGAAATTAAGAGGACTAATCAAGCCCTCTTAAAAATTTACTTATTATAAATATTATTCTTATTTATTTTCGCTTATTTTAAAAGGAACATCTACCTCTCTATGTTCAGTAGATGGGCTTTCGTACTAAGTTCAATCTGCATTCTTTTTTAATGGAACATATCCTTCAGACGAGCTTCAGGATACGGGCTTAATTACTAAGCTCATGCTTCGTTATCACTCGTATTCACTAAGTAATTAATGCCAAGTCCTCAATTCCTATTAGAGTTTTTAAGTTCTCTTTCAATATCTCTTTTGTGTGCTTTTTCAAGCATTGTATCTCTTTTATCGTAACTCTTTTTACCTCTACATAAACCTAAAGCAACTTTTACCTTATTGTTTTTCATATATAATGTTAAAGGAATAAGGGTTAAACCTTGCTCTTTTAAAATTGCTTGAAATCTTTTTATTTGTTCTTTATGAAGCAAAAGTTTTCTTACTCTTAAAGGATCTACATTAAATATATTTCCTTGTTCATAATGACTTATATGCATATTTTTAATTACTATTTCACCATTATCAATATCTGCATAACATTCTTTTAAATTACATTTACCAGCTCTTATAGATTTAACTTCTGTTCCAACTAAAGCTATACCAGTTTCCATAGTCTCTTCTATAAAATAGTCATGTCTTGCTTTTCTGTTTTCTGCTAAGGTATTGCTGTTTTTCTTTCTTACCAAGTCTATCACCACTCATTTTACATTTTTTCTTTATTATAACAGAAGAAAGAATAACAAACTATAAAATATTATTATATTACTTTAATTCATTTTTAATTTCTTCTTTTACTTCTTCTATTTTGTCTTTTAATTCTTTATTTTCTTTTATAGTTTCATCAACTTTTAAAGCTTTATCTTCGACAAAGTCAAAATAAACTTCTCTATTATCTATATCAACTCTACTACATTTAACTTTAACTTCATCTCCTAATTTATAAGTCTTTTTAGTTCTTTCTCCAATTAGGCATAAATGATCTTCATCGTAGATATAATAATCATCATCTAAAGCTGTTACATGAACTAAACCTTCTACAGTGTTTGGCAGTTCAACAAATAGTCCAAAGGAAGTAACTGAAGATATAATTCCTTCAAATTCTTCATTTATTCTATCTTGCATATATTCAGCTTTCTTTAAATCATCAACTTCTCTTTCTGCATCTTGAGCAAGTCTTTCCATTTCTGATGATTGTCTTGATGCAATTTCAACAGTATTTATAAGATTTGTAATTCTACCTTCGCTTAGTTTTCCATTTAAGTATTCTTTTATTATTCTATGAATTTGAAGATCTGGATATCTTCTAATTGGTGAAGTAAAGTGACAGTAATATTCTGATGCGAGTCCAAAGTGACCAGCATTTTCTGGTGAATACTTAGCCTGCATCATAGACCTTAAAAGTAAAGTACTTACTACAGTTTCTTCTTTTTCACCTTTGAACTTTTCTAATACCTTTTGAAGTTCTTTTGGTGTTATTTCTTCTGAAGCTTTAACTGTAACTCCTAAGTTATAAATAAATTCTTTAAATTTAGCTAACTTATCTTCATCTGGATTTTCATGAATTCTATAAACAAAAGGAACCTTTAATTTATTCATGTGTTCTGCAATAGTTTCATTACATACTAACATAAATTCTTCAATCATTTTATTTGATATTCCCCTATCATATGGTTTTATATCAATAGGCTTACCTTTTTCATCTAGTATGATTTTAGATTCATTAAAGTTAAAGTCAATAGCCCCTCTGTTCATTCTCTTTACTCTTAATATATTACAAAGCTCTTCCATAGCCTTAAAGTCATCTACTAAATAATCATATCTTTCTAGTAAGTCTTTATCTTCCCCTAATAAGATATTCGTAACTTCTGTATAAGTCATTCTTTCATTAGTTCTTATTATACTTTCTTCTATTTCATGGTCTATAATTCTTCCTTTAGAATCAATAGTCATTAAACAACTTAAAGCAAGTCTATCTACCTTAGGATTTAAAGAACATATTCCATTAGATAGTTTTTTAGGAAGCATTGGTATAACTCTATCTATTAAATAAACTGAAGTTGCCCTTTTTAAAGCTTCTTTATCTAGAGGATTTTTTTCTTTTACATAATGAGTTACATCTGCTATATGAACTCCAAGTCTATATTTATCTTCTGATAATCTTTCAATAGATACAGCATCATCTAAATCCTTTGCATCTTCTCCATCAATTGTTACCATTCTTAAATCTGTTAAATCTTTTCTTCTATTATATTCTTTCTTTTCTATTTCTTCTTCTATTTCATTTGCATATTTTAGAACCTTTTCAGGGAATTCTTCTGGTAGACCATACTTTTTAATAATAGTTAGTATATCTAATCCTTTATCTCCCTTTTTACCTAATATTTCTTTAACTACACCTTCTGGACTTCTTCTTTTATCTGCCCATTTAGTAACTTCACAAATAACTAAATCTCCAGTTTGTGCATCATTTCTATCCTTTTTACCTATAAATATATCTTGATTTAATCTTGAATCTTCTGGTACAACAAATCCAAAACTTTTATTATCTTCGTAAACTCCAATGATTTCATTGTTTTTTCTTTCTATAACTTCACTAACTTCACCTTCACGTTTTTTACCTACTTTATCTTCTCTAGTTACTTGTACTAAAACTTTATCACCATTCATTCCGCCATTTAATGAAGAACTAGGAATGAAAACATCTTTTTCTCCTTCAGTTTCTGGAATTAAAAAGGCAAAACCTTTTTGGTGAACTTGCAGTTTCCCTACTACAAGACCCATTCTTTCTGGAACTCCAAACCTATCTTTTTTATTTCTAACTATAAGACCTTCTTTTTCCATTGATTTTAATGCCTTCTTAAATGAATGGTATTCATCTTTGTTTATATCAAATACAGATACTAAATCTTGTATTTCCATAGGCTTGTAAGCTTCTTCTTTCATGAAGCTTAATAATGTTTCTTTTATTCCCATAAATCTTATTCCTCCGTTTATATTGTACTTATTATATTTTATCCAAAACTAATTATTTTTACACAATAAAATTTAAAGATTAAATTTCTTCACTCTTTAATAAAAAAGTGGATATATATAAGTTTGCTTATTCCGTCGTTTCATTCCAATTCATTGCAAACTTATATGTGTCTACTTGAAAACTAAAGGAAGAAATTATAAAAACTTATCCACAGGTGCGTTATTATAATTTCTTAAATAATAAAAAAAGCTACTAAAAATTAAGCAGCTCATTTCTTTTATAACATTATATTAAGTTTAATGCTAATGTATTCAAAGCAAATAAAGCAACTGATATAACTGTAAATCTAGCTAACATCGCTTCTTTTGTTCTAACTTTATTTTTAGAATAAAAAGTTTCTGTTCTACTTCCTTGAATCAGACCACTTAAAGCATCAGATTTACTTGGTTGTAGTAATATTGTAGCAATAACTATAATTCCTAATACTAATTGTAAAACTAATAAAATATTTTTTCCCATAATTATACCTCCCATTATAGTTAAATCTTCATGTTTATATAAATTCATATTAACATATTAAGCCTTATATTACAAGATATTATATTATTGACCTTTTAACATTAATAAACTTCTTAATTTTTATATTAAAATTTAATATAAAAAATGGACTATGCAAAGTTATAGCTATGCAATAGTCCATTAATATTAATATTAATCTTTATTTACATTTAGTTACTTTTTAATGTTAAAGAATGCTTTCATTCCTCTAAATTCTGCAACTTCATCTAATTCTTCTTCTATTCTTATTAATTGGTTGTACTTAGCAACTCTTTCAGATCTTGCTGGAGCACCTGTCTTAATTTGTCCTGCATTTACAGCAACAACTAAATCAGCAATTGTAGTATCCTCAGTTTCACCTGATCTATGTGATACAACTGCAGTATATCCAGCTCTGTTAGCCATTTCTATAGCATTTAGGGTTTCTGTTAATGTACCAATTTGGTTCAATTTGATTAAAATTGAGTTTCCAACTCCAAGCTTTATACCCTTTTCTAATCTTTCAGTGTTAGTTACGAATAAATCATCTCCAACTAATTGAACCTTTTTTCCAAGTCTTTCAGTTAATAACTTCCATCCATCCCAGTCTTCTTCATCCATACCATCTTCAATTGATATAATTGGATATTTATCAACCCAAGCTTCGAAGAAATCAACCATTTCAGCTGATGTTAATGTTTTTCCTTCATGTTCTAAAACATATTTTCCATCTTTATAGTACTCTGATGAAGCAGCATCAATTGCTATAAACATATCTTCTCCAGCTTTGTATCCTGCTGCTGTAATAGCTTCAATTATAATTTCAATTGCCTCTTCGTTTGATTTAAGGTCTGGTGCAAATCCACCTTCATCACCAATGGCTGTTGAATATCCTTTATCATGTAAAGTTTTCTTTAATGTATGATAAACTTCTGCACACATTTTTAATGCCTTGCTGAAAGTATCTGCTCCAACTGGCATAACCATAAATTCTTGTAAATCTACTGAGTTATCAGCATGAGATCCACCATTTATTATGTTCATCATCGGAACTGGTAAAACCTTAGCATTTACTCCACCAATATATTGATATAAAGGTAACTCTAAAGATTTAGCTGCTGCATTTGCAACTGCAAGGGAAACTCCTAGTAAAGCGTTAGCTCCTAAGTTTCCTTTATTAGGTGTTCCATCTAATTCTATAATCATTTTATCTATATATGTTTGATCATATACGTTGCATCCAATTAACTCTTCAGCAATTGTATCATTAACGTTTTGAACAGCTTTAAGAACTCCTTTTCCAAGGTAATTTGATTTATCTCCATCTCTTAATTCAACTGCTTCGAACATACCAGTTGAAGCTCCTGATGGAACTGCTGCTCTGCCTACTGTACCGTCTTCTAAATATACTTCTACCTCTACTGTTGGGAAACATCTTGAGTCAAGAATTTGTCTAGCTATAACATCTACTATTTCACAATAACTTTTCATTAATTTTCCTCCTTATATTTGAACTTTATTTAACTTTTGTCTATACCTTACTATTATTTCAATGAGTAATAAAATTATTCATTATAGTAATAAACAATAAACAATAAATTCAATAACAATTTCTAGCAGTTAATAATAATTATTAACCTTATAATTTAATTATACCACTTACTCCATTTTTTTCAACAAACTTTTGTTAATAATTAAATAATGTTTCTTTAATTTGCATATTATCTTTAAATATACCTTGATATAAAAATTAACTAAATGAGTCATTATAATTTTTCAAAGAATAAAAGGAACCAAAATTAATTTGGTTCCTTATACTGTATTTTCAATTTGTATAATATAATTATTAAATCTTTTTTCCCAATCTTTAGCTACTTTATTATCTATAATTCTTAAATCTTCAATAAAACTATCTAAAACCTGTAATTTATAAAGACCTTTCATTAAATGCCTTGGATAATTCACTTTTCTTCTATAACATTGCTTTGGATCTATTACCATAACATCTTTATCCTTACCAACATAAATATCTCTACATCTAGCATCGATTTTAGTAAACTTTAGCCTTTTAAACTCTAATATAAGTTTATATAATTCTTCTGATAGTTCATAACTAAATCCTTTTTTCTTTATATAATGGTCAAGTCTACTTCCATAAACCATATCTCTTACTATATAATATTCTCCTGTACTATGTACCTTAGGAAAATATTCTGATTTAACTTTATTTAATATATCACTTTCTTCTCTACAGCATTTACTATCTTGAAAAATTTTTATAGCTTTTTCTTCTGGGAGTTCATATACAATCCCATTGTGCCCTTCTCCTAGTAGCTTTGCATTCTTAAACAACTTTTCTGTAGCTTTATCAAAACTTGCTGAATATGCATAGGTTCTTGGCATATACTTCTCCTTTTTATATTCCTCTGTATTATATATTATTATATAAATATATATCTTAGAACTTATATTTATTTAACCTCATGTTATTATTTATCTCTTATCCCCTATAAATACTGTTGCTAAAGTTCCAGGCCCTCCATGAGATCCAATTACACTTCCAATATTATTTATTATAATATCCTTTGGTTTAATTTCTTGTAATATCATAGTTTTCAAATCTTCAGCATCTTCTAAACAATCTGCATTACATATAAATATTACTTGGTCTTCTATATTTACTGCTTTTTCTTTTACTTCATTTAATAAATATTTAATAGCTCTTTTTCTGCCTTTAATTTTTTCTCCAGCAACTACTTTTCCTTCATCATCTATCTTTAAACTAGGCTTTATATTTAATAAGCTTCCTACTGCAGCTACTGCACCTGAAACTCTTCCTCCTCTTTTTAGATGGTTTAAGTCATCTACTATAATTGAATGAATTACTTTTTTCTTAATTTTTTCTATTTCATTTACAATCGTTGAAATATCCTTACCTTCTTTAGCTAATTCTACAGCCTTATAAACTAAAAGTCCTTCCCCTACAGAAACACTTAAAGAATCTATGGTATATATATTTGCATTTTTATAATCTTCTAATATTATTTCTTTTGCTTTTACTGAACTATTATAAGTTCCACTTAAAGCTGAAGATAGTCCTATGTATAATATATCTTCACTTTTTTTTATTGACTCCTTAAAAACTTCCATAAAAGCACCTACATTAACTTGAGTAGTTGACGGCATAGCACCATCTCTTATTAATTTATAAAATTCATTATAGCTAATTGTTTGACCTAAATCATCCTTTATAAATTCTCCATTTATATTTACTAAAAGAGGTAGTACCTCTATATTGTTTTTCTTTACATATTCTATAGATAAATCACAAGCTGAATCTGTCACTATCTTTATACTCATTTTCCCAACTCCTTATTATAATAATATTATTATATAAACATCTCCGTTTATTGTCAAATATTTTGTATATCAAAATATTTTGCAGTTTAATAGTGAAGAGCTAGGCATAGCCTAGCTCTTCACTATATTATATTCAAAATATCCTACTAGCAAATAAAGTATTAACTTATTACTTATTTACTATTAAAGATTTACCAGACATTTCAGCAGGTGCTTCAAGACCCATTCTTCCTAACATAGTTGGTGCTATATCAGCAAGTCTTCCTTCTTCTAACATCTTACCTTCTGTATTTTTTGATACCCAAACAAATGGAACTGGGTCTGTTGTATGAGCTGTAAATGGAGTTCCTGTTGAGAAGTCAATCATAACTTCTGCATTTCCATGATCAGCTGTTACAAATAAGTCTCCATCTTTTTCTAATATCTTGTTAGCTATTTTTCCTAAACATTCATCAACAACTTCTATTGCTTTAACAGCTGCTGACATAATACCTGTGTGCCCAACCATATCAGGATTAGCAAAGTTTAATATAACCATATCATACTTATCTTGATCTAATCTATTTAGTAATTCTTCAGTTACTTCATAAGCACTCATTTCTGGTTTTAAATCATAAGTTGCAACTTTTGGTGATAGAATTAATGCTCTATCTTCACCTGGATATTCTTTTTCAACTCCACCATTAAAGAAGAATGTAACATGAGCATATTTTTCAGTTTCAGCAATTCTTAATTGATTCTTGCCTTGCTTCGAAACATATTCTCCTAGAGTATTAGAAATTGATTCTGCTCTATATGCTACATCAACCCCTTCTAACGTCTTATCATATTGGGTCATAGTTACAAAAGTTAACCCTAAAGTTTCTCTTTCGAATCCAGTAAATACTTTATCATTTATAGCCCTAGTTAACTCTCTTGCTCTATCCGGTCTAAAGTTAAAGAATATTATTGAATCTCCATCTTTTATTCTTCCATTTTCATCAACAACTACTGGTAACACAAATTCATCAGTTTTATTGTCATGGTATGAGTTTTCCATAGCTTTTACAGCTGAATTAGCTTTTTCGCCTTTTCCAAGAACCATAGCGTTATATGCAAGTTCAACTCTTTCCCATCTGTTATCTCTATCCATAGCGTAATATCTTCCAGATAAAGTAGCTACCTTACCTAATCCAATTTCTTTCATATAATCTTCAATTTCAACTACGAACCCTTTACCTGATGATGGTGGTACATCTCTTCCATCCATAAATCCATGAAGATAAACTTCTTTTAATCCAGATTTCTTAGCTAAATCTAATAATCCTTTAATATGATTTATGTGAGAGTGAACTCCACCATTTGATAATAATCCCATTAAATGTAGAGCTTTATTATTATTTTTAGCATTATTTACTGCTTTAAGTAATGCTTCATTTGTAAAAAAGCCACCCTCTTCAATTTCTTTTGTTATTCTAGTTAATTCTTGATATATAACTCTTCCTGAACCTATATTTAAATGACCTACTTCTGAATTTCCCATTTGTCCATCTGGTAATCCAACAAATAATCCACTAGCTTGTAACTGTGTATGTGGATATTTTGCTACAAACCCTTCAAAATTAGGTTTCTTTGCTGCTTCAACTGCATTTCCATCTGATTTTGGAGCTATTCCAAATCCGTCTAATATCATTAGCATTACTGGTTTCTTAGCCATAATTACCTCCAACTTTTTTAATAATCTATTTCGACAATATATTATTATGATTGTTATTTTATATTTATATTATACTATATATTACTTATACAAACAATAAGACAGTTACCTAAGTAAACATTTGCATAAATTTATTTTATATACTTTTGGAAACTACTCTCAAAAATAAATATTATTTTATTTTTGAAAAAAAGTTGCATCAATTGATTAATTAAATCAATTGATGCAACCTACTTTATATTTGATATTAGAATTTAACTATTTGTGAGAAATCAGTAGCAACTAAACTAGCTCCACCAACTAAAGCACCATCTATATCAGACATTCCCATTTGTTCTTTAATTGTATTTGGTTTAACTGATCCACCGTATTGGATTCTAACTTTATCAGCAACTTCTTTTCCAAACATTTCAGCTACAACATCTCTTATAGCCATTATTGTTTCGTTTGCTTGTTCGTTAGTAGCAGTTTTACCAGTTCCTATAGCCCAAATTGGCTCATATGCTATAACAACTTTTTCCGCTAATTCTTTTGATAATCCTTCTAAATCAGCTTTAATTTGAGCTCCAACAACTTCATTAGTTGTTCCATTTTCTCTTTGCTCTAAGCTTTCACCACAACAAAGAATTGGAGTTAAATTATGACTAAATGCAGCTTTAACTTTTTTGTTTAAAGCTTCATCAGTTTCATTGAAGTATTGTCTTCTTTCACTATGTCCTAATACAACATAGCTAACTCCCATAGCTTTAAGCATTCCTGGAGCTACTTCTCCTGTAAAAGCACCTTTTTCTTCAAAATGCATATTTTGAGCTGCAATCTTAACATTTGATCCTTTAGCAGCTTTAATAGCAGCATCTAAGCATACAAATGTTGGACATATAACTACGTCACATTCTGCTCCTTCTACTAATGGCTTTAATTCTTCTATAACTTTAGCCGCTTCTTCTGGAGTATAATGCATCTTCCAGTTTCCAGCTATTATTGGTTTTCTCATTATAAATCACCTCTTAATTTATTTTTTATATATTAGGAATATTACTTGTTATTAAGTGCTTCTATTCCTGGTAATGCTTTTCCTTCTAAGAATTCTAGAGAGGCTCCACCACCTGTTGAAATATGAGTCATTTTATCTCCAAATCCTAAGATATTAACAGCTGCAGCTGAGTCTCCTCCACCGATAACTGTTGTAGCATCTGCATCAGCCATAGCTTTTGCAACTGCAATTGTTCCTTTGTTGAAGTTTTCAAATTCGAATACTCCCATTGGTCCGTTCCATATAACTGTTTTAGCATCTTTAATTGCATCTGCATATAATTCATCTGTCTTTGGTCCAATATCTAATCCCATATTTCCTTCTGGAATATTTTGATCAGCTGTTACTATAGCTTCAGAATCTTTAAATTCTGATGCAACTCTATGATCAACTGGTAATAAGAATTTAACTCCCTTTTTAGTTGCTTTTTCAATCATTTGTTTAGCATAATCTACTCTATCAGTTTCAACTAGTGATGTTCCTATTTCGTATCCTTGAGCCTTTAAGAATGTATAAGCCATTCCCCCACCTATTATTAAAGTATCAACTTTATCTAATAAGTTATTTATAACTGCTATTTTATCCGAAACCTTAGCTCCGCCTAATATTGCAACAAATGGTTTAACTGGATTATTAACAGCTTCTCCTAAGAATTTTAATTCTTTTTGAATTAAATATCCACATACAGCTGTATCTAAAAATTCAGTTACTCCAACTGTTGAACAGTGAGCTCTGTGAGCTGTACCAAAAGCATCATTTACAAATATTTCTGCTAATGAAGCTAAATCTTTTGAGAAATCTTTAATATTCTTAGTTTCTTCAGTTCTACATCTTGTATTTTCTAATAATACAACATCTCCATCTTGCATTTGTTGAGCAGCAGTTCTAGCATTTTTTCCTACAACTTCTTCGTCTCTTGCAAATACTACTTCTTTACCTAGCATTTCGCTTAATCTTACAGCAACTGGTGCTAATGATTTAGAAGCATCTTTTCCAAGGTGTGAGCAAAGTATCACTCTAGCTCCATTGCTTATTAGGTATTTAATAGTTGGCATTGCACCATTTAATCTGTTTTCATCTGTTATAACTCCATCTTTTAATGGAACATTGAAATCACATCTAACTAAAACTTTTTTACCTTTAACTTCTATATCTTCTATAGTTTTTTTATTAAAACTCATGAATCTACACCTCTTTTTATTATTTTTCCAGAATTTTAAAATAGTCTGGCTTTATAGCCTTATACTACAAAACCAGACTTATTTACTTTCACATAATTAGATTATGTTCAATCAGATAAAATTACTTTAAGTTAGCGAAGTATCCTAAAGTTCTGATTAATTGGTTAGTGTATGACATTTCATTGTCGTACCATGAAGCAACTTTAACTAATTGTTCTCCGTTAACTTCCATAACCTTAGTTTGAGTACCATCGAATAATGATCCGAAGCTTGATCCTATGATATCACAAGAAACTATTGGATCTTCAGTGTAACCATATGATTCGTTTGCAACAGCTTTCATAGCATTGTTGATTTGTTCAACAGTTACTTTCTTATCTAAAGTACAAACTAATTCAGTTAATGAACCAGTTATTGTTGGAACTCTTTGAGCTCCTCCATCTAATTTTCCAGCTAATTCTGGAATAACTAATCCTATTGCTTTAGCAGCACCAGTTGAGTTAGGAATGATTGAAGCAGCAGCTGCTCTAGCTCTTCTTAAATCACCATTTCTGTGTGGAGCATCTAAAGTATTTTGATCGTTTGTATATGAGTGAATTGTTGTCATAAATCCTTTTTGTAATCCAAATTGATCATTTAAAGTCTTAACCATTGGAGCTAAGCAGTTAGTAGTACATGAAGCACCAGAAATAACTGTATCTTCTGCTTTTAATATATTATGGTTTACATTAAATACTACTGTTGGTAGATCTCCACCAGCTGGAGCTGATATAACAACTTTCTTAGCACCTGCTTTAATGTGAGCTGAAGCTTTTTCCTTTGTTGCGAAGAAACCAGTACACTCTAAAACGATGTCTACATTTAATTCTCCCCATGGTAATTCAGCTGGGTTAGAGTTTGCAGTAACTTTAATTTCTTTTCCATTAACTACAAAAGCTCCTTCTTTAACTTCGATATCTCCATCGAATCTTCCTTGAGCTGAATCATATTTAAATAAGTGAGCTAACATTTTAGCATCTGTTAAGTCATTGATTGCAACCACGTTAAATTCAGGGTTGTTTATCATTAATCTTAATGCTAATCTTCCTATTCTTCCAAAACCATTAATTGCTACGTTTACCATTTGCAATTACCTCCTAAAAATAGTTATATTTAAAATTTTAAAAATTTTAAGCTTATTTATTGTGTTCTTTGATGAATTCTACAATTTTTCTTCCGGCCCCTTCATCTGTAACTAAAACGGCATTTTTATTATTCATCATAGTTGCAATAATAGCATCTACTTTATTTTCCCCTGCTGCTACTGCAATATGTGTGTTAATATTTTGGGCTTGTGTAATATTTATTCCAATTGATGTGTTTTCAAATACTACTTTTGAATTTTTATTAAAATAACATCCAAAAGCTTCTCCTATAGCTCCAAGAGCTTTTAGCTTTTCTAACTCCTCTATGGAAACATCTCTTTTCTCTGCCATTACCATTGCATCACCAATTCCATAAATTAAGATATTCGCTTTATGAATACTATCTATAACATCTTTAATTTCTTTTTCTTTAATTAAAGTGTCAAGAAGTTGTAAACTTAAATTTTCTGGAATATGAAGCAACTTATAAGACCCATTTAACCTTTTAGCTAATGATGCTGCTAAAGTACTTGCTTGTATTTCAACTTTTTTCCCCATTCCACCTCTTGCAGGTACTACAAGAACATTTGAAAGATTATTCATCTTAGGGAAAGCTTCAACAAATTCTCTTATACTATTCCCCCCGGTTATAGCAATTATTTGATTATCTTTAATTATTGATTTAAGATAATTTGCTGTTGCCTTACCAAGTTCCTTATAAGTTATTTCGTTTAGCTCTATATCTCCTGGAACTATTATTACATCCTTTAAACCTAAGAAAGATTTTATATTTTTTTCGATATCTGCAAGTCCTTTTATTTCGTGAATAAAGTCCTTTAGCTTATCTACAATTTGTTCTCCTTCTTCAGTCACTGTCATACCAGGAGTATTTATTTCAATTAAGTTTTGTGATTTTAGAAAACTTATTTCCGTTCTCACAATTCTTTCTCCAAGATCTAACTGATTAGCTAGAACTCTTCTTCCAATAGGCTGATTGTAGTATATAGTTCTTAGAATATTGTACCTTTTTTCTAAGACTTCTACAAGTTCAGGAACTATTTTTTTCTGTAAAGATAATATTTCCTGCACTTCAAACCCTCCTTTGGTCTAAAATGGTCCCACATATATTTTATATGTCCCACAATTATTATTATAGAACACTTCTTCAAATTTTGAAAGTATTTTCTCAAAATTTATTAAAGTTTTTCCAAAATTAT
Organism: Clostridium sp.; assembly: GCA_029257045.1. Classification (GTDB taxonomy): domain Bacteria; phylum Bacillota; class Clostridia; order Clostridiales; family Clostridiaceae; genus Clostridium. The sequence goes on along the minus strand of JARIDB010000188.1, from coordinate 12,019 downwards.
AGTAAAGTCCCTAATATCATAGTATATTAGCATTATTTTAGACTTGTAGATATTTTTTTATATACAAGTCTTTTTTATTATGTTGCTTTTTAACCTTTTTTATTCCTTTTATTAGTTCTCTTAATATTTATATCTTATTTTATTTTATTTTATTTATTTATTTATTTATTTATTTATTTATTTATTATTTTTTATTACTCTATCCTTTTTCTTTTGCTTGATGATCTTATTTCTAATTCCTCTCTATATTTAGCTACAGTTCTTCTTGATATATTAAAATTATTTTTATTAAGTTCATCACATATTAATTGATCAGATAAAGGTTTTCTCTTATCTTCTTTATCTATCATATCTTTAATTATCTTTTTTATATTTACAACTGCAACGTCTTCACCTTTTCCTTCAGTTTTACTTATTCCACTTGTAAATAAATCTTTTATTCTTACAGTTCCAATATTAGTTAAAATATATTTTTCTTTAATTGCTCTACTAACTGTAGATTCATGTATTTCAAGTTCTTCTGCCATTTCTTTTAAAGTCATAGGTATTAAGTACTTTTGACCCTTATCAAAATAATCCTTTTGTCTTTCTACTACCTTTTCTAAAATTCTAAGTAAAGTGCTTTTTCTTTGTTCTATACTTTTTATTAAAAACATAGCACTATTTAATTTATCTTTAACATAATTCTCCATGCTTTTATCTTCTTTATTATTTAAAATATCTTTATAAACCTTGCTAATTGAAAGCCTTGGAATTACTCCATCATTCATAATAACAAAATATTGCCCATCTATTTTTCTAATAGCTGCATCTGGTATTATAAACTTCACTTCTTCTCCTGTATAAAAGCCCCTGGAAGGTTTTGGTTCTAGTTTTTTAATCTTATCACCTAAGTCTTGAGCTTCCTTTGGTGATATCCTTAAATTTTTTGCTATTATTGCAAATTTATTTTCTGCAATTAAGTCTAGATATTCATCTATTATAATTTCTAAATTTTCCTCTAATAATCCCTGTTTTATAAGTTGTATTTTAAGACATTCCTTAAGATCTCTTGCCCCTATTCCATCTGGGTCTAAATCCTGAAGGACATTTAATGCTTCTTCTCCAATTTCTAAGGATATTCCAAGTTCCCTACATATATCCTCAAGAGGCATGTCCAAATAGCCTCTACTATCTATATTTTCTATCATATATTCTACTACTGCTCGAATATAATTATCTTCTTCGCTTTCAATTAATTGATCTTTTAAATACTCAGTAAGGGACTCCTTTTTTGATATAAAATTAAAAGGTGATACATCATCTTCTTTATATTCCCCATAGCTTTGAGAACCATAGTTATCAAAATCTAGATACTTTATCATTTCTTTATAATCTATTTTATCTTCATATTTTTTATCTTCTTGAACAAAATCAAAATCCCCTTCAAGGACTGGATTCTCTACAAATTCATTTTCTATATATTCTCTTAAATCATAGGTTGACATTTGTAAAAGTTTTATAGATAATTGCATTTGTTGAGTCATCACTAATTTTTGTTCTTGAGTTATATTTAAATTAAAATCTAATTTCATACAAGTCACCTTCATTCAATAAGCTTAATCATAACTACTAATTAGTGTATTATACGACAAATTTTACGCTTCTTAATCTTAGTATAACCCTACAGTAAACGTTATATCAAGATTAAAATAAAAAAACAGGATTTTTCTCCTGCTTTTTGTTAATTGTAATATTTATAATAAATCTAATTTCACCTTTATAAGACTTCGATTTGAAATTAATAATAATAATAATAATAATAAATTAGTTTCAAGTTTATAATCTATTTAGTTAAGAAAAATAATCCAGAAACACTTGTTCCTGAATGAATACCAACAGCACACCCAGGTGTTGTTTCAATGTATTTTATATTATTTTCATCTAAATACTTTTTTAATTCTATTTTCATTTCTTGACTTTCAATTTCAATTAACATAACTGGTTCTTCTTTATTAGGATTACTAGATTCATAATCAGAAATAACTTTTTTTAATGCCTTCTTATTTCCTCTTAACTTATCTTTTGCTACCATCATTCCATCTTCAAAACCAATAATAACTCTAAGACCTAAAACTGAACCCAAAGCCCCCGCAGTTTTAGATATTCTTCCACCTCTAACTAGATTCTCTAAAGATTCAAAACATAATGATGCCTTCATTTTTGGAATCATTCTTAAAAGTTCGTCTTTTATATCTTCTGCTTTTGAACCCTCGTCCCTTAATTCGCAAGCTTTTAAAACAAAGAAGCCTTGAGCAGATGTTATAACTTGTGTATCCACCAAAATTATATCATCCGAACCAATCATTTCTTTTGCTATGCAAGCAGAATTATATGTTCCACTCATATTTGAAGACATTAAAATAGCTATCACCTTATATCCTTCAGCTAAACTTTTCCTAAAATAATCTTCAAATTTTGCAGGTGTAATTTGAGAGGTTGTCGGAAAAATGCCTTCATTTTCTATCTTATATTGCATTTTTTTTAAATCAATTTCTTCTCTATCTCTATAACTTTTTTCTTCAAAGTTTATTAGTACCGGTAAAACTTCTATATTGTTCTTTTTAATAAGATCTTCAGGGATATCCAAACAACTATCCGTTACTATTCTTATTTTCTCCATTTTTCTTCCCCCTAATAAGTTATTTCATTTCAGGAAAACCAATTTGTCTTAAAGCTTCATAAGCTACAATTGCTACAGTATTTGAAAGATTCAAACTTCTTGTTGTTGTTTTTATCATAGGTACTCTTATACCTAAATGACTTTCATGCACCTCTTTTGGAACTCCTGAGGATTCTCTTCCAAACATAATAAAATCTCCTTTTTCAAAAGAAACTTCATCATAATGATTACCTCCATGAGTTGTTCCTAAATAAATCTTTTTATCACCATATTTATTCATAAAATCTTCGTAGCTTTCATGAACTTCAAGCTTTAAATCTTTCCAATAATCTAATCCAGCTCTTTTTACTTGTTTATCATCTATTTTAAAACCCATAGGTTTAATTAAATGCAACGTTGAATCAGTCAAAACGCAAGTTCTTGCTATATTACCTGTATTTTGTGGTATTTCTGGCTGGTATAATACTATATTTAAATTCAATTTTATTACCTCCGATTAAAAAAGTAAGATATCTTTTTATCTTACTTCTTTTAAAACTATACAAAAAATCATACTATATCACATATAAATAGTCAAAGTTATTAGTACTTCTTTTATATATCAAAAAACTTCTTTAAAGCTTTGGCAACTCCACTATCGTTATTGCTACTTGTTACATAATCGGCTATTTCTTTTACAGAGTCTATTGCGTTTCCCATAGCAACTCCAAGGCCTGCATATTCTATCATTGATAAATCATTTTCATTATCACCAATGCATATAATTTCTTCTCTTTTAAAATCGTACATTTCAGCTAAAGCCTTTACTGCATTTCCTTTAGAAACTCCTCTATTATTTATCTCAATACTTCTTCTTCCTGCTCCAAAATAAACAACACCATCTAATGTTTTTAATTTTTCTTTACATTTAACTATTTTTTCTGGAAAAGCTGAAAAAACTATACACTTTGTTATTCTATTCTTATTTTCTTTGAAAAAATTAATCCATTTTTCTTTACTTCTAATTACATTATAATTAATTTTCAAACTTTCATAACCAACTTGCTTAGTCATATATAATTTAGTTGAAATTTCAGTAAATGAATTATTACAAAATATGCCATCGGTTGTGTAAAAGTGAAATAATAATTTCATTTCATATAGTAAATCTATTAACTTTGTACACTCTTCTATGCTTATAGGGTTTTCATAGATTATCTTACTATCTATTTTACTTTTTACTATAGCCCCATTAGCAGCAATTACAGGAGATTTTACTCCTAAAAGATTAGAATAATATTCTGCATTATTATATATTCTTCCTGTTGTAACAACTATTTCTACACCTTTATCATGAACCTTTTTAATTGTCTCTTTATTTTCTTCTGATATTTTTTTTCTTTTACTTAGTAAAGTTCCATCCATATCAATACAGACCATCTTGTATCTCATAAAATACTCCTTTGGATTTGTTTTATAATATATATAATATCATTACCTCTACTATTCGACAATAACATTAATGAAAACTTAATGTTAATAATTAATTGACAATTAACTAACCTTTTTCGCTTTTTTAGTTCCCTTTTTTATTATGGTCTCTGATGCCTTATATAAATCTGTAGCTATATATTCTCTTGAAATCTCTATACCGTCTTCATAAGTAACTAAATAAGAACTAACTTTATATCCTGGCATGCCATTTACAGAAATCTTTTCTTTACCTTCTTCTAAAGTATCATCCTCTTCATACTTTTCAATAACATCATATTTTTCGTGAATCTTATTAACTAATTCATAAGTTTTATTACCTAACCTTTCTATATTTCCATATATGTTTACGTAAGCATTAGATTCATATAAAAAAGATTCTATATAAATCGGAAAGTCATAGGTGTTTATAAACTTATAATCAATATAATCATTAGCTACAGTAGCATCTAGCCCTGGTTCAGAATAGGAAACTATCATTGAATGATTTACCCTTTCTGTAAATCTTATGTTAGCTCTCATAACTGCCCTATATAATGTAGTAGATATTTGACATATTCCTCCACCATAATCTGGAACTATTTCTTTACCAACATAAGTATTAGCCTTTTCATAACCTTTATCAGGAGTAGTGTCTCCTATCATTTGATTATAGCTAAAAGTATCACCTGGCATTAATAAAGTACCGTTAATAGTATCAGAAGCTATTTTCATATTATTTTCTCTTCCATCGCCAGTGCTATTATATCTAGTATTATAACTACTTATCCTTCCTGTAATTTTTTTTAAGTTTACTTCTGTTATAACTGGGATTTCTTCATTTAAATCTATTTTTAGGTTCAATTTTTCATTAGGATCACTATTAATGCTTCCAACCAATAAATCGTGAAAACTTTCTCCATCAATATGTTTCCCAACAATTTCTCTTCCTATATTAATAGTGCCTAGGTTTATACTTATATTTGCATTCAATGCTTTTACGTTAACCTTAGACTTTAATTCTTCTTCAAAAGATATTAACTTTTCTTTATTATAAATAATTTCACTTTCAATTTCATGTCTTTCCCCTAAAGCCTTAACTAAGTCATATCTTTCAAACAAAGAAAGATTTTTCCCATAAATTAAAGCCTCATTTACTATAGACTGTATATCATATATAGCATCTAAATCCTTATATCTTAGAACATAACCTTTTTCTTCTATATCTATATTAATTTCTTTATTATTTACTTTGCCGCTTAGTTCCTTATCTAGTAAAGTTGTAGCCTCTTCTTTTGTAAGGGAACTTACATCAATTCCATAAACCATTACCTTCGGATAAACCTTATATTCCCATTTATCAACTATATATTTTATGTAGGTAATATAACTTCCCAATAATAGAAGTATTATAGTTCCTATTATCCCTAATATTATATAAATCCTTTTACTATTTAAGTTTTTATTTTCCATTACCTCGTCCCCTTTTTAATTATCTTATATATTAATAGTATTTAACCTTGACCTCTTTATATACTCCCTTTTTCTAATATATTCTAAATACTCCTAGATTATTAAATCTTAAGGCATTAAATGGTTTATGTAATTATGCCTTTATAATTTAAAACTTTTATACTTTCCTATAAAATAAAAAAGATTGCTATACAAGTCTTCTTGTATAGCAACCTTTTAAATTTCCCTTACAATTTTAGTGGTCTATGGATATGCTTTACTTCTTATTTGAGAAGTTTCTCCATCCATATCAAAAGCTTCAATTGATATAGTTCCTAAATTCTTTTGTACTGGTAATTTACTAGTTCTTATTCTAAAGCTATTATCTTCTTTTCCAACCGTTCCTATCCAATAACCATTTTGGAATATATTATAACCTAATAAGTCAGAGTCTGTATTCCTATTCCAAGTTATAACTAAATTTCCCGCTTCAACATAGGCATTCAATCCTTTTACTTGCTTAGGTTGCATTAATAAATCTAAATTATTGGGTCCCCAGTTTGCATCTAAAGGATTGCTTACTCCATTTACCTTTTGATTCTCGCTATATTGCCATATTCTCCATCTAGTCCAGCCTCCTGCATTTGGTGGATATGGCGGATTAATTGGGACTGATGTATACATAGCTATCCATAAAGGCATATTTTTAAGAGGTTGACTTCCATTTGGCAATTTAAAATCATTATATAGTTCTATAAAAAATAATCCTGTATACAGCATTAATCTTCTTCTAGTTTTTTTCTCAAACCTATTTTTAAATCTTAATATCCAGTTTATTAAAACCTTTGTATCCATTTTTTCTTCTACAGGCGCCTCTACATCAAGTACAGGGAATAAATCTCCATAATCCTTGTTTCCAAAAGCCTCCTGTAATATGTTTATGAAATCATCACATTGTGCATCTGCTGTACTTAAATCATAATAAGGTTTTGCGAAATGATATGCCCCTACTGGTATTCTATAACGTCTTGCTTCTTTTGCAAATTCCAAGAATTTCTTATCTACTCTAAACCTTCCAGAACCAGACCCTGATGATCTTAAATATAAAAAATCAATGGTACTAGCTAAAGTTTTAAAGTCTACTCCTTGGCTAAATTCATTTATATCTATTCCAAAGGTACTATTAGGATTTTTATTTTGCATTTTCCCTCCAAATTAATAAAGTTCTCTCTACTAATTTATTACCATTAATCCTAATTGTTCCTTTATTATTAAAAATCTACGATTTTTAAAGAGACATAAAAAGTTATTTCCTTATCTAAAGCTTCCGCCCATATTCTCCCACCATGAAGTTCCACTATATTTTTAGATATTGCAAGCCCAAGACCACTACCTTTAATATTTGAATTTCTAGCCTCATCAACTCTATAAAACCTCTCAAACAATCTATTTAATTTATCATTATCTATAACGTCACCTTTATTCTTAATCCCGATATTAACATACCCTTTATCCCTTTTCGTAAATATTATTACATTTCCAGGTTTATCTGAATACTTAATAGCATTAGAAAATAAATTTTCAAAAACCCTAACTATTTTCCCAGGATCAACTTCTACATAAGTTTTTTCATTATGAAAGTTCTTTTCTATAGTCAAGTTATTATCTTCAAATAGATGAATATATTCCTCTATTATTTGAGATAACAATTCTACTATATTTACTTTTCCTTTTTCTAATAATATGCCTTTATTATTAAGCTTTGTATATTCAAATAAATCATCTATTAAAACCTTAAGTTGGTTAGATTTATTAAAAGCAACATTTAAATAATCATCTTTTTCTTTATCATTTTTATACTTGCCTTCCTTTACCAATCCTATATATCCCATTACAGATGTTAGAGGTGTCCTTAAATCATGAGATACATTAGTTATAAGTTCATTTTTAGTTTTTTCTGATTTTCTTTCATTTTCTATTCTAGTTTCAATTTCATAAGCCATATTGTTAATATTAGCTGCAAGATTTTTAATTTCATCCTTACCTTTTTCTTCTATTCTATAAGATAAATCTCCACCCGATATTACTCTAAGTCCAGCTTCTATTTCTTCTATATATTTCATTTTCCTATTAGTTATTATTGTAAATAAAGCAATAAAAACAATTACTGATAAAATTAGAGATAAAAAAGGGTTTTCATCATAATAGTATTCATAACTAACATAAGGAGTTGGTATTTCTGAATATACTAAGTACGCTCTTTCATTTCCAATTATTATAGGATATAGATAATATAATTCATTGCCTTCTTTATTTTGTGATATCTCCTTATTCATTACTGCAAAAATATCAATTTTTTCTTCTATATCTTCTCTATTCTTAAAAATAGTTTTTCCTTCTAGGTCAGTAATATATATTTTTGTATTTTCATATCCGTGAGAATTTAATATATTCTGTATTTCCTCTTTAATTTTTACTTCTCCTGGATTATAACTATTTTCTATTTCATATTTTACCGAATTTGCATTTGTTATTATTTCTTCGGTATTATATTCTATTCTGCTTATACTTCTTTCTCTAGATGTTAAATCATTTGCTACTCCATAAAAAACAAAGGACATTAAAAAGCAGACACTAAAAACAACCATTAACTCAAATCTTAAACTCTCTTCAATTTTTTCATATAAAATGTTTAAAATTTTTATTATTCTTCTGCCAAACTTAGATCTTTTAAATTTAAAATATACTCGCCTATATAGCTTAATTTTCGGCTCTTTCTTTTCCTTCTCCGCTTTCTTCTTCCTACCTATCAATTTTATATCCTACCCCCCAGACAGTTTTAACGAACTTAGGATTTCTAGGACTATCCTCTATCTTTTCTCTTAACTTTCTTATATGAACCATAACAGTATTATCCGATTGCATAAACTCCTGTTTCCAAACACTATTATAAATATTTTCAATGCTGAAGACCTTTCCTCTATTTTCTCCAAGTAAAACTAATATATCAAATTCTGTCGGCGTTAACTTTAATTCTATTTCATTTTTAAAAATTTCATGTGTTTCTAAATTTATAGTTATCTCATCTATTTCCAATATCTTATCATTATAATTACCTACACCCTTATTTTCATTTTCTTTATTAATTTTAGCAAATCTTTTATATCTTCTTAATTGAGATTTCACTCTAGCCACTAGTTCAAGAGGATTAAATGGTTTTGTTAAATAATCATCTGCCCCTGTATTTAACCCTAATATTTTATCAATATCTTCAGACTTTGCAGATAACATAATAATCGGCATATCTCTTTCTTCCCTTATTTTAAGACAAGCCTCTACTCCATTTAATTTAGGCATCATTATATCAAGTATTATTAAATCAACTTCATTTTCTTCTAAAAGTTGTAATGCTTCTTCCCCATTTTCACCTTTTATAGTTTTATATCCTTCACCTTTTAAATAAATATCTATTAAATCTCTAATTTCCTTCTCATCATCTACTATTAAAATAGTTCCATTATCCAATTAAAGTCACTCCTCATTCCACATTTTCTTATTTTCTATAAACTTCTTATATTTAAAAATATTAAATCTAAATTACTATAATCTTATAATCCATTAAATATCTTTCTAATTTAATCTAAATTAGAAAACCTAACTTATTATAATTTGATACTATTATTTTATCTAATATACCTTAATATTTCATCTTAAAATTCCTTAAAAAAACCTTAATTGTTCCATTCTATAAATTTATTAACTAAATCTTCTGTACTTTTTATATTATATAATATAAAACTCCCTATTACATAATAGTAAAATCTCACTTTTCTAAATCCTTACAATAACTTAACTTGCTTTTAATCTGATATTCTTCCCTTCACTAAATAGGCTCTATATACTATATACTCATATATAGCTCTGTTTTTGATAAATGTTGTTAAAAAAAATATATTCAAGTTTTTTTGATTATAAGATACTCTTATGGTCAATAATTAAGACATAATAACTAGGAGGTTTCTTATGAAAATAGAATTTTCAGATATTAACAAACATCTTGATAATTTAAATGAAAAAGATCTTTTAGATACAATAGATATAATAAAGTGTCCTTACTGTAATAATAAAAATTTTATAAAAAATGGTTTTTATACTGGTATTCAAAGATATAAATGTAAAAGTATTAAATGTAATAAAACCTTTTCTAAAAAGACTCATACTTTAAATTATTATTCTAAAAAACCTCCTTCTATTTGGATGAAATATTTATATTTAATGAATCTTGGCTATTCTTTAAGAGATTGTTCAAGTATTCTTAATATAAGTTTATCAACCTGTTTTTTCTGGCGACATAAAATACTTTTATCTGAAAAGAAAAAAACAACTCCAATAACTCTTAAAGAGTATATTGAAGTTAATAATATTGTTATAAAAGAAAATCGAAAAGGTACTAAAAACCTCACATCTCTTGAGAGGCCTAAAATCTTTATATTTTCTGGAATAGATATTAATAAAGAAATATATTCAAAAGTTTTATACAAAAATTCAACTAATCTATACTCTTTAACTAAAATCATGTATAAATTCATTGATAAAGGTGCATATATTTCTAACTTTGGTAACAACATAATATCAGCATTTACTAAAAATCATAATAAGCATTTAAAAAAGCCTAAGAAATTAGAACATTTATCACTTACCTTTAATAATTCACCATCTTATAGTAAAGGTGTTTTATTTCATGTTCATAAAGATTATATAAGTAACTTCTCAATAAATATATTTAATTGGCTTAGACGATTTAAAGGCGTTGCAACAAAATATATTGAAAATTACTTAAGCTGGTACATTCTAGATTTTAAAGAAAGCTATAACTTAAAAGATTTAAATTCAGTAACTTTATTTAAAAACTTATTTATTTATAGATCTTTTATTAAAATAAGTATTATAAAAAACACTAAACCTTTACACTTGTAAATATTAAAATTTGAAGTAAATATTATTTTGCAAAGTAATAATTTTAATATCTTGATTTAATTCTAAATAATATTCTCTTTTTAATTCATCAACATTTATTTATAACACATTTATATACTATTAAAAACTATATTAACTATCTTTTATTATTTATATTAAAAATTTATCTTTTTTCAGTTCTAAGTTCTAAATTCTAAATATATTTATACTATTTTCAAAATTACTTACCAGGCTTTTATCTTACACCTTTTTTAAAAATTTCTGTTAAATTACTAACCGGTATATAATCCTATGATTCTATATTTGTTTTCACCTATCTTTTCTATATCAGCAAGATGTACTTTATTCCTTATCCAGTTATCTTCTTCTATAACTCCATTTCCTGCATACCAACCCTCTTTTTCATTAGGTGCTTGAACATCATAGGATATACCTACTGTAAATATATATTTCCCTTCCTCATATAAATTGACATCATTAATTTTGCTATCTATGACTAAAACTTTAGGTTCTCCATCAATATCATTATCTAAAAGATATCTCCAGTTTGTTGTATTCATTTTTATATATTCTTCATAAAGCCTTTTCCCGATTAAAGTTTTATCCTCTGAATTAATTTCTAACTCTGGATATACTTTATTAATATCCACATATTTACCTCCAATACGTGTGACTCTTATAAAGTCATCTCTAGATATTTGAGTTAAAAGTTCTTTATTACTAGGATTAATTTTAGAAATCCACTTTATATTTAAATAATCTTCATCGTATTTTCTCATAGCATAAATTAAATCATTATGCTTTATAGAAACTTCACATATGTTTTTATATTGTTTTATCTCTCTTGAATCTATTTGATAAGAAATATCTCCTAAAATTATTCTATCTGGAGTTTGATAATAATCCCAGTTTGCTGGATATCTAAGGATACTTTATTATCTGAAACTACTAATTGATCTTTACTTTGTTCTATTAAAGTTTCTCCTAAATTCAATTCTAAAGCTGCTTTTATTTCTTCTGAATCCCCATTATATAAGCAAATAATTTTACCATTTAAATAAATATTGTTAATATTAGGTAAACCTAATCTATCTATTATTATATATTCATCTGCATAACTTATTTCTGCTGTTTTATCTCTATTAATAAGATTCCCTTCACTTAATGCTGCTTTATCATCACTATATTCATATATTACTGCATCTTCCCCATTTATTTTTATCTTATATATATCTGCACTATATCCATTATCCTTTGGAAATAAGGTTTTCTTATTTATCTCTTCTACCTTTAATCCTTTACTAATTAAATCTTTAATTAAGCCTGGATAATTTAAATTTTCATTTACAGTTTCATAAGTTAAAGTTATTAAAAGTTTATTAGTTGCTCCTTCTCCTTTATTTTTATAAACAGGTTCAACCCAATATCCTATTAATTTATCTTCATAAGCCAAACCTATTACTTCTTTTACACCATTTT
>JARIDB010000029.1 GCA_029257045.1 Clostridium sp. | reverse complement strand
TATATCTACGTTGTAGAACTTTGCCTTTTCATTAACAGCTTCAATATGCCCCGTCTCTAAATTATCGACAACAATAACCGATTCACCTTTTTTTATTAATTCAAATACTGTGTGACTTCCAATATATCCGGCTCCACCACAAACTAAAATCATATTTATACCTCCTAAATTTCCCTAGTTCCATCACCAGTTTTAGCAATATAGAAACTAGGACTATAACCTATTATATTTTTATATCTTTCTCCTACAGTATCAATGAAAGCATCAATATTTTTATTCCTAACTAAAGAAACTGTACATCCTCCAAACCCTGCTCCTGTCATTCTAGAACCTAATGTTCCTTCTTGATTATTTGCAAGGTCAACTAAAGTATCTAATTCTATTCCTGTTACTTCGTAATCTTCTTTTAATGATTTATGTGATTCAATCATTAATGTTCCAAATAACTCTAAATCATTATTAGATAAAGCTTCTTTAGCCTTTAAAGTTCTTTGATTCTCATAAACTGCATGTTTAGCTCTCTTTTTTATTATTTCATTTTCTATAAGATCTTTATTATTCTCAAATTCTTTAATAGATAAAGAGCCTAGAGATGTAATTTCTAAATTTTCTTTTAATATCCTTAAAGCTTCCTCACATTCTTGTCTTCTTTCATTATATTTAGAATCGGCAAGACCTCTTCTTTTATTTGTGTTAGAAATAATTATTGAACAATCTTGCAAATCTAAATTACAATAAGTATATTTTAAACTTTGACAATCTAAAAGTATAGCATTATTCTCTTTTCCCATACCTATAGCAAATTGATCCATTATTCCACAATTAACTCCAACAAATTTATTTTCTGCTTCCTGGGAGTATTTAACTAGAGAAATTCTATCTACATTAAATTTATAAAGTTCATTTATTATTACAGCAGTTAATAATTCAAGGGATGCAGATGAAGATAATCCAGCTCCATTTGGAATATTTCCATAAACATATAAATCAAAACCATTATTAATCTTAAAACCGTGTTTCTCCATAACATGGATTACACCTTTAGCGTAATTAACCCAGTCATGCTCTTCTTCAAATTTTATATTATTAATATCAAATTCTATTATTCCTTTTTCTTTAAAGTTATAAGAATACATTCTACATTTTGAATCATTCCTTAAATGTACTGCTCCATAAGTACCAAAGCTTAGAGCACAAGGAAAAACATATCCTCCATTATAGTCTGTGTGTTCTCCAATTAAATTAACTCTACCAGGTGAAAAAAATCTTTTGATATTTTCATCATATCCAAAAGTATTTTTAAATTCTTTAATAATATTAACATCCATATTTATTCTCCTTTATTATGTTGTTAAATATATGATAACAGTTTCAGTAAAATAAATCAATATTTTTATTAAATTTTTACTAAATTTTATTAAAATTTTACTTACCTATTAACTAATAGTAGTTTTTTATTTTATAATTTTTCACATAAAAAAAGCCTTCATTTTAATGAAGGCTAAAGTTATTATTTTTTAAAAATCTTATCTATTATTTCTACTCTTTCGCTACTTAGATATGGAAAAAGTTTAGAAGATATCTTGCCATCTTTATAAATCCTATCTCCATTAGCTTCAATCATCTTTTTTATCTTTTTTTCTAAATCCTCATAACTTATTAAATTTTCTAAGTAATTGTCTACTAGATCTTTTAAACAAGTTGCTAGTTCTTTTGGATTCTTATATACGCTTCTCATTTTATTCTCCTTATTATTTAAATTTATTCTACAAAAATTAATATAGACTAAAATTCTTAAACTGTAAACATCTTTAGAAAAGATTTTATAATTTTTTTGAATTTAGAAGTTAATATCAGCTTTTATAGACATTATCATACTCCCTTTTTCTTTAAGCCACAATTTATTCTTTTTATAATTTGAATCATATTTTTCTACTAAATCCCAAAAACTTTTAGAATGATTCATATGAATAATATGACATAATTCATGAATTATTATGTAATCCATAACTTGTTCCTTCATTAGTATTAATCTCCAATTTAATCTAATTTCTTTTTTATTATTACAACTTCCCCAAAGAGTCTTTTGATCTTTAATAAATATTTTACTAGGATTTAAATTTAATTTCTTTGAAATTGAATAAACACGAGAAGGCAATATTTCTAAGGCCCTTTCTTTATACCAATTAGTAATTAATTTATAAATATAAATATTATCAGTATTTTTACTATTTATATTTATAAATTCATCTTTTAAATAAATACTTTCTTTATCTTTTATATTGATAATAATATTATAAATATCACCTTTATAAATAAGTTTATTTTCATCAAATAAACTTATTTCTTTTTTCTTATCTATTTGATTTATAATCCATTTCACATTTCCTTTAACTAATCTATCTATATATGAAAAGTCTATTCCATATGGTGAATAAATGAGAACTTCTCCATTATTATCTACTTTAATAGAAATATTCTTTTTATTTTTAAGAATAATCTTATATAAAATTATTCTATTATTATACTCAAATGAAACTTTTTCGTTACACATTAGTAACTTTCTTTGAATTTGGTAACCCAAAAATTAAAAATAAAATAGAAAGAACCATAAACCCAAAACCACATAAGTAAATACTAAAATAACCATATTTAATTTGTAAACTACTGTAAATAGCCGGGTAAATAAAATTAGCTCCTCCAGTACTTAAAACAGATAGAATAGAAAAGGTTATAGCTACAAGTTTATCTTCAACAATTTCACGTAAATATTTAAATAAAAAGGTTAAATATATTCCATACATTACTCCATGCAATTGATCTCCTAATACTACTAATACAATATTACCAGTTGAAAACATCAATACCTTAATTGAAGCAATAATTAAAGATATAATTAAACAATTTTTACTTTTAAGATTATTTGCATATTTTGAAACTATCATAAATGAAAAGAACTCTATTACAACCCTAAAACTAATAGACATACTATAAATATTATTAGCTTTGTCTACATCGCCTACTATACTAAATAAATATGAAGAGTAAGCAAAATCAAGACCCATATAACTTCCAATGCCTAAACTTATTACTATTATCAAAAAAAGTATATTTTTATTTTTAATAAGATCTATTAATTTAAAGTTATTATCTTCCACTTCATTAGAACTTGTTATATTAGGAGAGGCAAATTTCCTCCATATAATCAATATTATTAATGAAATAAGTATTAAGGCTAACATATGAATATATTTATATCCAAGTTTATTAATAATAAAACCACCTATAAATACAATAAAAGCATACCCAATAGATCCCCATTTTCTTATATCTGAAAATTCATATCTATGATAAGTAGCAATTTCTTCAATATAAATTTCAAATACTCCAGCTACAGAACCTAAAATAAGTCCATAAAAAGGTGCATAAAAAATTGCAGTTTTTTTATCTATCATCATTAAAGCAATTATTGTTATAAAAACACTTGATAAGTATAAAATTATAAATGTATTTTTATTTTTACTTTTTGAAAATATTTTTGTAATAATTGGTTGAGCAATTACTGTAAATAACGCTCCAACAGAAACCACCTGTCCAACTTCCTTTAATGATAAACCTACATTTTGATTTAGATATGGAAAGTAAAATGTTGTTATTATACTAAAAAAACCAAATATTAAAAATGTACTAATATTATAAAACTTTTTCATTAGTACCTCCTTCGTTTTATATGAAATTTACAGAATAAAATGCTATCTAGATACTAGATAGCATTTTATATATTATTTTATCTATATTACTTATTACTCCATAAGCCATGTAAGTTACAATATTCTCTTACTTTTTCAACTTCAGAAGTTAATTTGAATCTAGCTTCAGGTTTTTCACTTGGATGTAATTCTTGTCTTAATACACCACCATCTTTTGTAATAACTTCAACCCATTGAATGAAATGTTCATCAACCATTGGATGGTCAACTTCTCCTACTTTAACAACTAGCTCTCCATTAACTTCAGTAGCTACTGGAATATGCTTTTCAACAGCTGCATCTACAGTGTTTTCATTCATTAATGTCATAGGTTTACCACAACATACTAAAGTTCCAGCAGCATTATTTAATAATTCAACCATTGAACCACAAACTTCACATTTATAAATTTCTAATTTTTTTACCATAATAAACACTCCTTCTAATAAAATTATTTAATATAATTCTACTACATTATTACTAAATATACAAACTATTAAGAAATATTAATTGCATCTTCAACTAAATCTAGAAGATGATTGTATTCATTTGCTTCAAAATAATTAATTTTAATAGATATATTTGTATTATCTAAAAAAACCTTAAGATAATTTGCTAATTTTTTAGTATTATTGCTTATTTCTACATTAAAATCATTAAAGTAATTTACTAAC
>JARIDB010000128.1 GCA_029257045.1 Clostridium sp. | reverse complement strand
AGAAGCTAGAGATAGAGGTATGCTTATAGATGCAACCTATGGAAGAAGAACAAGAGCAGTAATAATAACAGATAGTGATCATATTATATTATCAGCAGTTCAACCAGAAACTGTAGCTCATAGGCTTGTAGCTAAAGATGAGGTTTTAGATGAGGTTGTAGATTAATGGAATACAACAATAACAAAGGAGTTCTTATAGTTATATCAGGGCCATCAGGTGCTGGTAAAGGAAGTATTTGTAAGGAATTGATTGAAAAACATAATAATATCTATATTTCAGTATCTGCTACAACTAGGTCACCTAGAATTGGTGAAATAGAAGGGGTAAATTATTATTTTTTAAAAAGAGATGAATTTGAAGAAAAAGTTAAGAACAATGGATTTATAGAATATGCAAATGTCCATGACAATTATTATGGAACACCTAAATTAAATGTTGAAAAAATGATAAATGAGGGTAAAGATGTAATCCTAGAAATTGATATTCAAGGAGCTTTGCAAGTAAAAGAAAATTTTAAAGAAGGAGTATTTATATTTATATTACCTCCTTCAATGGAAGAATTAAAGAGAAGAATAATTAAAAGAGGTAGCGAAACACAAGAATCATTAATGACAAGATTTAAAAATGCTTATAAAGAAATCAACTATATATCAAAATATAATTATGCTGTTGTTAATGATGATTTAAACCTAGCTGTATCAAAGGTGGAAGCAATTATAAATGCAGAAAGATGCAGAGTAGATAGAATAAAAGATAATACAATTTTAGATTCTAAGGAGGGCTTGATTCATGAACAACTCTATGATTAATCCATCAGTAATGGATTTATTAAATAAGGTAGACGATAGGTATTCACTAGTATTAGTAACTTCAAAAAGAGCAAGACAAATAATAGAAGGTAGAGAACCTCTTATTGTTACAAATTCAAAAAAAGCATTAACAATTGCTATAAATGAAGTGAATGATGGAGAAGTAGGATACGAAGATTTAGCTGTAAAAGAGGTATAAAAATGGAAACAAAAAGATGTGTATGTGTTGGGGTAACTGGGGGAATAGCAGCTTATAAAGCATTAGAAGTTGTAAGCCAATTAAAAAAGAATGATATAGATGTTAGGGTTATAATGACAAAATCATCAACTGAGTTTGTAGCGCCTCTAACTTTTCAATCTTTAAGTCAAAATATGGTGGTAACAGATATGTTTGCAGAACCAAAGGCTTTTGAAATACAACATATATCTTTAGCAAAAAGAGCTGACGTTTTTTTGGTAGTACCAGCTACAGCAAATATAATAGGAAAAGTAGCAAATGGAATTTCTGATGATATGTTATCAACAACTATCATGGCAACGAAGGCAAAGATTATTTTTGTGCCAGCTATGAATACTAACATGTATGAAAATAGAATAGTTCAAGATAATATTGAAAAGTTAAAAAAATATGGTTATGACTTTATAGAACCTTCCTCTGGTAGACTTGCTTGTGGTGACGTAGGAACCGGAAAACTTGCAGATGTAAATATAATAGTTAATAAAGTTATGGCGGAAATAATAAAGTTAGATAAAGTTCAAGATTTACAAGGAAAAAAGGTTTTAATAACGGCAGGTCCAACACAGTCAAATATTGATCCGGTGAGATTTATTACAAATAAATCCACAGGAAAAATGGGTTACTCCATAGCAGAAGAAGCAAGAGATAGGGGAGCTGATGTTACCTTAGTTTCTGGACCAACAATGTTAGGGAAGCCTTATGGAATTAAAGTTATAGATATAAAAACCAATGAAGAAATGAAAAATGAAGTTCTAAAATATTACGAGAAAAGTGATATAGTAATTAAATCAGCAGCTGTTGCAGATTATAAATCTAAAGAATATAGTAAAGAAAAGATAAAGAAGTCAGAAAGTGAATTGATATTAACTTTTGAAAGAGATAATGATATATTGAAAATTCTAGGAGATAATAAGGAAAATCAAATTCTTGTTGGATTTGCTGCAGAAAGTAGTAACTTATTAGATAATGCAAAAAATAAACTTTATAAAAAGAATTTAGACTACATTGTAGCAAATGATATTACTAGCGTTGATACAGGCTTTGGAAGCGATAATAACAAAGTTATTATTTTATCTAAAGAAGGAAAAGAAATATATTTAGATAAGATGAGTAAAAAAGAAGTGGCATCAAAAATCTTTGAAACTATATTAAGAAAGCGCTAGATAGCGCTTTCTTTTTTAAAATATCTAGTAAAGGGTGATTGAATTGAAACTATATGTAGAAGTTATAATAAATAGTGAAGCTATAGACATAGATAAGCCATTTACTTATGAAGTTCCAACAGAACTTATAGAAGATATTAAAATTGGTCAATGGGTAAAGGTTCCCTTTGGATCTAAAGATAATTTGGTTGATGCTTTTGTAATATCTTTTTTAAATGAAGAAGTTTTAAAGTTTAGAATTAAAAAGATTAGAAGAATTGAAATCAATGAACCCATTTTAAATAGTGATGACTTTAAAATTATTAATTTTATAAAAGAAAATTATTTATGTAGATATATAGATGCTATAAGATTACTTATACCTCAAGGTATGATAAAAGGTATGAAAAATAAATATAAAATGGTGATAACATTAGGAAAGAATATTCCGGATAATATATATGAAAAATATAGTGATATACTTGATACTATAAAAGCTAATAATGGAAAATATACTAAAAGTGAATTAATAAAAAATTACTCTCTTTCAACTTATAAGCTGAATAAGTTAATTAAAGAAGATTATTTGAATACGGAAGAAGAAGTAGTTTATAGATATAATTCAAGAGAATATGCAAAATATGAGAAGAAGATTTTAAATAATGAACAAGAAGAAGCTCTTAATCAAATAAAGGAAAGTGACAAAAATGTTTTTTTGCTTAAAGGAGTAACTGGTTCAGGAAAAACAGAAGTTTATATGAACTTAGTAGAAAATGCTTTAAAAGAAGGCAAAAGTTCTATAGTATTAGTTCCAGAAATATCATTAACACCTCAAATGATAGAAAGGTTTAAAGGAAGATTTGGAAAAGAAGTAGCATTATTCCATAGCAAACTATCAGAAGGTGAAAGATATGATGAATGGTATAGAGTAAGAGAAGGAAAGGCTAAGGTTGTAATAGGTGCAAGAAGTGCTTTATTTTTACCAGCTAAAAATTTAGGATTAATAATCTTAGATGAAGAGCATGAAAACACCTATAAATCTGAAAATAATCCTAAATACCAAACTAGAGAGGTCGCAGAATATATTAGTGAATTAAAGAGTTGTAAAGTTATTTTAGGGTCTGCAACTCCTTCTATAGAAACTTACTACAGAGCTATATCTTCAGAAATTGGTCTTGCAGAAATAAAAAATAGGATAGATGGCAAGGCTATGCCTAATATGGAAATTGTAGATATGAGAGAGGAATTGAATAGTGGTAATATTTCTATGTTTAGTAGAAAATTATTTTCTAGAATTAAAGAAGCTTTAAATAATAAGGAACAAGTAATATTATTTTTAAATAGAAGAGGATTTTCAACTTTTGTTTCTTGCAGAAGCTGTGGATATGTTTTCAAATGTCCTAAATGTGATATAGCTTTAACTTTCCATAAAAATGGTTACTTAATTTGTCATTATTGTGGATGTAGTAAAAAACAGGATAAGTTATGTCCTAAATGTAAAAGTAAGTATGTAAAACATTTTGGAGCAGGAACAGAAAGAGTTGAAATGGAAGTTAAAAAATATTTTGAAAGTGCTAAAGTATTAAGGATGGATGTAGATACCACGCGAAATAAAGATTCTCATGAAAGAATTTATAATTCATTTAAAAATCATGAAGCTGATATTCTAATTGGAACACAGATGGTAGCTAAAGGATTAGATTTTGAAAATGTTACAGTAGTTGGCATAATAGCTGCAGACATGGCTCTTAATATACCAGATTACAGATCTTCAGAAAAGACTTATCAAATAATAACTCAAGTTGCTGGTAGGGCTGGAAGAGGGCAAAAAGAGGGGAATGTAGTTATTCAAACTTATAACCCTGATAACCATAGTATTAAGTATGCAAAAAATCAGGACTATGAGGGTTTTTATAAAGAGGAATTTACAACAAGGGGTTTGATGAATTACCCTCCTTTTGGTAAGATATTATTAATAAACATTTCCTCTAAAAAAGAAGAGGATTTAATAAAGTTTATGAAAGTATTAAAAAAGGAATTAAGTGAAATTAGTAAGAACTTTGAAAATGTTGAAATGCTTGGACCAGTTCCTTGTATAATTGCCAAAATAAAGGATAGTTTTAGGTGGCAAATTATATTTAAAGGAGAATTATCATTAAATTTTTGTAATAATATTAAAGATAGGCTTTATCAATTAAATAAGAATATATATAATGATATAAGAGTTAGTATTGATATAAATCCGAATACTTTATCTTAGGAGGTAGAAAATGGCTATAAGAAATATAAGAAAAAATGGTGATGAAGTTTTAAGAAAGAAATGTAAACATGTAAAAGAAATTACACAAAGAACTCTTAAACTTATAAATGATATGGCAGATACTATGTATGAGGCAGATGGAGTTGGGTTAGCAGCACCACAAGTTGGAATATTACAAAGAATATTTGTTATAGATATTTATGATGATTATGGATTAAGAGTATTTATTAATCCAGAGATACTTGAGATATCAGGATCACAAATTGGAGAAGAAGGATGCCTTAGTGTTCCAGATGAATTAGAAGATATTGAAAGGCCAAATTATGTTAAGGTTAAAGCCTTAAATGAAAAAGGAGAAGAATTTATCCTTGAAGGAACCGAATTACTTGCAAGAGCAATTCTTCATGAAAATGATCATTTGGAGGGAAAATTATTTATAGATTATCTTAAATAGAAAAGGGTGACTTAAAATGAAAATAGTATTTATGGGAACACCAAAATTTGCAGTTCCAGCTTTAAAAAAGATAATTGATAACTTTGGAGTGGCGTGTGTTTTTACACAACCAGACAAACCGAAAGGAAGAGGCAAAAAAATCGCCTACTCTCCAATTAAAGAAGTAGCTTTAGAAAATAATATAAAAGTTTTTCAACCAGTTAAACTAAAAAATGACAATGAAGCTATAGATTATTTGAAAAAATTAGAACCTGATTTTATAATAGTAGTTGCTTTTGGGAAAATATTAAATAAGGAGGTTTTAGATATTCCTAAATATGGTTGTATAAATTTACATGCATCTCTTTTACCTAAGTTTAGAGGAGCTGCTCCTTTAAATTGGGCAATAATAAAAGGAGAAAAAAGATCTGGAAATACAACTATGCTTATGGATATAGGTCTTGATACTGGTGATATGCTTTTAAAAAATGAAGTTGAAATAACTGAAGATATGACTACGGGAGAATTACACGATTTATTAAGTGAAAGTGGCGGAGATTTATTAATAAAAACAATAAATGGATTAGTAGATAAAAGTATCACTCCAATTAAACAAAGTGATGAAACATTTTATGCTAAAATGCTAAATAAGGATGTTGCTAGAATAGATTGGAAAGATACAGCAGAAAATATTCATAATCTTATAAGGGGATTAAATCCTTGGCCTATAGCCCATACAACTTATAAAGATTTATCTATGAAAATTCATGAAAGTAAGGTTCTTAAAGAGATAAGTAACAAAGATCCGGGTACTATTATAGAAGTATCAAAGGGTGGGATGAAAATATCTACAGGGAATGGAGTTTTACTAGTTAAAAAGGTTCAATTCCCAAATGGAAAACCACTAACTATAGAACAATATATTAATGGTAATGAAATAGGGGTACATGAAAAAGTTATCTAGTTTAATAAGTTCTTTTTAAACAAGTATTTCTAAAAAATTAGTATAAAATTATTTAAGTTTGGACTAATAAAAACTTCAATCATAGAAAATTTTATGCATCTAGAAAATTAAATGTATTATAAATATAATCCTATATAATAGGAAGTTTAATAAAAAGGTTTTAGATGTGGCTGCAAAACTATGTAGTGGCAAACCTTATAGAAAAATTTCTGTAAGGTAATATATGATGAATAAGAGGTAGAAGGATGAACAGTAGAAAAATTGCTAGACAAATCGTACAAAGAGTTTTAGATGAAGGGGCATATTCAAACTTAGTTCTTTCAAATGAACTTAATAATAATGATATTAATGATAAGGATAAGGGACTTATAACAGAGCTTGTTTATGGAACATTAAGAAGAAAAAGGACATTAGATATTTTAATAGGAAACTTTGTTAAAGATATAAACCTTATAAAACCAGAAATATTGAATATATTAAGAATTGCTATATACCAAATGTATTTTTTAGATAAAATACCAGAATATGCAGCTTGTAATGAGGCTGTTGAACAAGCTAAAGAAATTTCTATAGAAGATTCAAGATTAGTAAATGGAATCTTAAGAAACTATATAAAGGATGAAAAGGAAATAGTTGTCCCAGGGAACAGAATAGATGAATTAGCTTATAAGTTTTCTTTCCAACCATGGATGATAAGATTGTTTATAAAACAATATGGAGAAGAAAGAACTATGAGACTTATGTCTGGCCTTAACGAAACACCAAAGGTTACTGTAAGAGTTAATGAGCTTAAAGGAGAATATGAAGAAGTATTCCAAAAACTTGAGGAAATTGGATATGATATAGAAGAAGGATATGCTTGTCCAGAAGCTATTTCAATAAATGGTGGAAAAGGCTTAGAAGCTAATGAAGTATTTAAAGAAGGTCTTATTACTGTGCAAGATGAAAGTGCTATGCTAGTGGCAACTTTACTTGATTTAAAAGAAAGTGATATAGTATTAGATTTATGTGCAGCTCCTGGAGGAAAAACAACCCACATAGCTGAATTATTAGGTAATAAAGGTAAAGTTTATGGTTTTGATTTACATGAACATAAGTTAAAGTTAATTAAAGAAAATCTAGATAGATTAGGGTTAACAAATGTAGAATTAGAAGCTATGGATGCAACTAAATTAAATTCTAAATATGTATGTTTTGCAAATAAGATATTATTAGATGTTCCATGTTCAGGTCTTGGAATAATAAGAAAAAAACCAGAAATAAAATGGAATAAAACAAGACAGGAATTAAAAAATTTAGTTCCTATTCAAAGAGAGATAATGGAAAACTCATGGGAATATTTAAGACCAGAAGGTACTATAGTTTATGCAACATGTACATTAAATAAAGAAGAGAATGAAGATAATATAGAATGGTTCCTATCAAAGCACAGTGATGCAAAAATTGAAAAAATTTATGTAGGGAAAAATAATAATTTTATATATAACGATAATGGAACGTTAACAATACTACCAAATGATTCAATGGATGGATTCTTTATGGCAAAAATAAAGAAAATAAAATAGGTGATATAAATGAAAAATATACTAGATTATACATTAGAAGAAATAACTGATTGGATAAAAGAAAATGGAGAAAGTGCATTTAGAGCAAAACAAGTTTTCTCCTGGATATATAATGGAGTTTTTGAATTTGATAAGATGAAGAACTTATCAAAAAATGCTATTGAAAAACTAAAAGAAAATTTTTATATTGGACTTCCAAAGGTAGTTCATCAATTTGAATCTACTATTGATGGAACAAGAAAATTTCTTTTTGCTTTTGAAGATGGGAATATTATAGAAAGTGTTGTTATGAAATATAAACACGGAAATTCTATCTGTGTATCAACTCAAGTGGGGTGCAGAATGGGTTGTAAATTCTGCGCATCCACTTTAGATGGAAGAGTAAGAAACTTGACAGCTGGAGAAATATTAGCACAAGTTATTTTATCTCAAAATATTACTCATGAAAGAATCTCAAATATAGTTTTAATGGGAAGTGGTGAACCATTAGATAATTATGATAACGTAACTAAATTTTTAGATTTGGTAAATGCAGAATATGGTCTTAATATAGGACAAAGACATATTACAGTATCTACTTGTGGATTAGTCCCAAAGATATATGAATTAGCAGATAAAGGTTATAGTATAACTTTAGCGATATCTCTTCATGCAACAAGCGATGAAAAAAGAAGAGTTATTATGCCAATAGCAAATAAGTATTCAATAAAGGAAATATTAGAAGCTTGTGATTACTACGTAGAAAAAACCACTAGACGTATAAGTTTTGAATATTCATTAGTTTCAGGAATAAATGATGGAGGTCAAGATGCCCTTGATTTATCTAAATTATTAAAGGGTAGACTTTGTCATGTGAATTTAATTCCTGTTAATGAAATAAAAGAAAACACGTTAAAAAGACCATCTAAAGAAACTATTGAAAATTTCGAAAAAATTCTAAAACAACATGGGATAGAAGTAACTGTTAGAAGAGAAATGGGTAGTGATATTAATGCAGCATGTGGTCAATTAAGAAGAGATTTCTTAGTAGACAAAAAATAGGGGGTTGTTATTAATGGTTGGTGTAAAAAGTGATTTAGGAAATATAAGAAAACTAAATGAGGATTATGCAGGATTTTATGAAGAAGATAACGTTAAAATATATGTTGTAACTGATGGAATGGGTGGACATAATGCTGGAGAAATTGCTAGCGAAATTGCAGCAGAATCTATTATAACCTATATAAAAGAAAATATTAAAGATGACATTTTTCAAAAAACATTAAAAGAAGCTATAGAGTTTGCTAATAAAGAAGTTTATAGTTTAGCTTATAAAAAAGAAAAATATACAGGTATGGGAACTACTGTAGTAGCATGCTTAATAACGAATATGGGAATACAAATAGGAAATGTTGGCGATAGTTCTTGTTTTATAGTAAAGGATAATAGAGTTTATAAGATCACTAAGGATCATTCTCTAGTTCAAGAACTACTTGACACAGGTAGCATATCAAAAGAACAAGCTATAAACCACCCTCAAAAAAATGTTATAACAAGGGCTATAGGTACAGGCGAAGAAGTTGAAATAGATATATATAATTTAAATAAGGAAGATTACGACTATATTCTTTTGTGTACTGATGGTGTTACAAATGATATAGTTTTAGAAGAAGAATTAGTAAAGTTGATGGATAATAACAATATACAAGAAATTTGCAACGAATTAGTAAACAAAGCTAAAAGAAATGGTGGAAGAGATAATATAACAGTAATGTTATTAGGAAAAGAGGTGTAATATGATAGGATTAACACTTAGTGGAAGATATGAGCTCCTTGAAAAAGTGGGAGAAGGTGGAATGTCTGAAGTTTATAAGGCTAGATGTAATAAATTAAATAGATATGTTGCTGTTAAAATACTTAAAAAGCAATTTGCGGATAATGAAGAAATATCTCAAAAATTTAAAAGGGAAGCTACTGCTATTGCAAATTTATCTGATGCGAATATAGTTAATGTTTTAGATGTAGGAAATCAAGATGACATAGATTATATAGTTATGGAATATATCGATGGAAAAACATTAAAAGAGCTTATTAAATTTAAAGGCAAGTTAAGTTTTAATACAACAATTAATATAGCGCTACAAATTGCCAAGGCTTTAGATTGTGCACATAAAAACAATATTATTCATAGAGATATAAAACCACAAAATATATTAGTTACTGAATCTGGTGAAATTAAGGTTACGGATTTTGGAATAGCAAAATCAGTTGATTCCCAAACTATTATTAATACTACGAGCGTTATTGGATCAGCTCACTATTTATCACCAGAACAAGCAAAAGGTAGTTATATAGATTTTAGATCCGATATATATTCTTTTGGAATTGTTATATATGAAATGGTTACAGGGACACTTCCTTTTGAAGGAGATTCCCCAGTTAGTGTAGCACTTAAACATCTTCAAGAAAAACCACTAGCCCCTAAAAATATTAATACATCAATTCCAGATAGTTTAAATAAACTTATATTAAAAGCAATGGAAAAGGAAACTATTAATAGATATCAAAATATAAAAGAAATGATTCAAGATTTAAATAAAATTAAAGATAATCCTGATGTTATTATAGGAAGAGTTCAAGAAGGAGATCAAAGCACTATAATAATGTCTCCAATTAAGCAAGATAGCAAAATAAATTCTAAGGATAGTAGTTATGAGGAAGAATACGATGATGATTATGATGAAGAAGATGACGATGATGACTACGATGATGTTGAATATTTAAAAAAGAAAAAAACTAAGAATAAGAACAAAAACAGTAAAAAGAAAATTTTTATGGTAGTAGGTATAATAATTGGAGTATTACTTCTTGGAAGTATAGGTTTTGCGCTAGCTTCAGGAGGAACCTTAAATAAGGAAGTACAAATACCAAGTAATATAGTTGGTATGAATATTAACGAAGCTAAGAAAGATTTAGAAGGGTTAGGTATTAAAGTAGAAGTTTCAGGAACTGAAATAAGTGATAAAGAGGAAAATACAATACTTAAAATAGATCCTAAAGAAGGAACTAAAGTTAAAAAAGGGTCTAGTGTAAAAGTTGTTATATCTGGCGGAGAAGAAACTTTCAAAATGGATGACTTTAAGGACTATGAAAAAACTAGTATAGATCAAATATTAGGAGGCAAAGGCTTTACTAACTATACAATAGATGAAGAATATAGCGATAATGTTAAAGAGGGATATTGGATAAGACAAAGCCCTAAGGCTAAAACAGAAATTAAAAAAGATACTGAAATTAAAGTAATAGTAAGTAAGGGGCCAGAAGTTAAATTAGTTGATGTACCTTCAGTATTGAATAAAGGCGAAAATGAAGGTAAAAATATACTAGAAGAAAAAAGACTTAAGGTAGAAGTTAACTATCAAACAACTCATAATAAGGATGAAGATGGTATTATATTAAATCAATCAATGTCTGGAAATAAAGTTGAAGAGGGAACTCCTGTTACAATAACAGTAGGTAAATTTGAAGAAAAAGAAATTGACATAAGCAGACTTGGAGTTGCAGTAGGTCAAAGTTTATTTGAAGCAAAAGCCAGAATAGATGCTCAAGGTTTAGAAGTAAAAATAGAGGGTCCTAAAGATGATGATGCTATAGTTATATCTTTTACTGAAAAAGTAAAAGAAGGAGAAATTGTAACATTAAAAACTAAAAAAGATAATCCTCCTAAACAAGATAAACCAAAACCAACAGAATAAAAATAAAAAATCAGCTGAGGCTGATTTTTATTTTAAAAACATTGCAATTTATTTAAGAATCTGTTTATTATAAATAGATAGAATAAATTATTTGGAGGTATTATGGAAGGAAAAATAGTAAAGGGTATAGGCGGATTTTACTATGTAAAAACAACTGATGGTGTAATAGAGTGTAAAGCAAGAGGGAAATTTAGACACAAAGATATTAAACCTATGGTTGGAGACAATGTAGTAATAGAAATTGCTAATGGTAAGGGCGTTATTGAAGATATATTAGATAGAGCTTCAGAATTAATAAGACCAATGGTTTCAAATGTAACTCAAGCCTTTGTTGTATTTGCAATTAAAAATCCAGATTTAAATTATGATTTATTAAATAGATTTTTAATAACATGTGAATATAATAATATTAAATCTATAGTATGTTTAAATAAAAGAGATTTAGCTTCAGATAAAGAACGAGAAGAAGTTGAAAATAGAATTAATGATATAGGATATGATGTATTATTTATAAATGCAAAAAAAGGAGAAGGGATAGACTTATTAAAAGAAAGGTTAGAAGGAAATGTTACAGTTTTATGTGGTCCTTCAGGTGCTGGAAAGTCAACTCTTATTAATACATTAATAAATAGAACCCATATGGAAACTGGTGTAGTATCTGAAAAAATAGGAAGAGGTAAGCATACAACTAGACATAGTGAACTTATAGAAATAGAGAATGGTTACTTAGTAGATAGTCCTGGTTTTTCAAATGTAGGAATAGATTTTATGGAAAAAGATGAATTAAAACTTTGTTTTCCAGAGTTTGAGGAATATAATTTTAAGTGCAAGTTTAGAGGATGCTTACATAACAAGGAGCCGGAGTGTGCAGTTAAAAATGCACTTTCTGAAGGTAAAATAAATGAATATAGGTATAGTTTTTATATAAGAATATTAGAAGAAGCAGAGGGGAGAAAAAACAAATGGTAAAAATATCACCTTCAATTTTATCAGCAGACTTTTCAAGATTAGGAGAAGATATAATAGCTTTAGATAAAGCAGGAGCAGATTTAATACATATAGATGTAATGGATGGAAATTTTGTTCCTAATATAAGTATTGGTCTTCCAGTTATTAAATCAATAAGAAATAAAACAGATAAGGTTTTTGATGTTCATTTAATGATAGAGAATCCTTCAAGATTTATAGATGATTTTATAGAAGCTGGTGCTGATATAGTAACTATTCATTATGAAGCAGAAAAACATATAGATAGAGCTATAGAATATATAAAATCAAAAGGCGTAAAGGCTGGGATTTCTTTAAATCCAGGAACACCAACAATCCTTATTAAAGATATTATAAACAAATTGGATTTGGTTTTAATAATGTCGGTAAACCCAGGCTTTGGTGGACAGAAGTTTATACCTTATTCAATAGAAAAGATAAAAGAAGTAAAAGAAATGGCTAAAGATAATAAGGATTTATTAATAGAAGTAGATGGTGGAGTAGATATAACTAATGCTAAAGCCATAAAAGAAGCTGGTGCTAATGTTTTAGTTGCAGGTTCAGCAATATTTAAAGAAGGAAAGCTAGAGGAAAATATAAAAGCTATTAGAGGAGCATAATATGAGGGCCTTAATAGTTACTGGTGGAAATATACCAAATTTAGAGATTCTTAAAAAGTACTCAGAAAGTTCTGATTTAATCATTGGTGCTGATAAAGGATGCGACTATTTATTTAAAGGTAAAATAAAACCGGATTATATTCTAGGAGATTTTGATTCTGCAGACAAAGAAACAATAAAGTACTTTAAAAAACTTGGAGTTAAAGATAATAAATATAAAAAAGAAAAAGATGATACAGACACAAAGATAGCAGTAGAGTTAGCTATAGAAAAAGGTGCTAAAGAAATTTATATTCTAGGTGCTACAGGAACAAGAATTGATCATGTTCTTAGTAATTTAGGTCTTATGTTATTAGGACTTAAACATTCTATAAAGGTGGAACTTATAGATGAATATAATAGAATATTTTTAACAGATAAAAGCCTGAAAATAAAAGGTAATAAAGGCGATATAGTATCTTTTCATGCTTATTCAGAGGTGGTGGAAAGCCTTAGTATTAAAGGTGCAAAATATGAGCTTAATAATTATAATCTCCTTTTAGGGGATGGGATTACAACATCTAATGAATTTGTAGATAAAGATATTGAAATTACATTTAATAAAGGCAAATTAATAATTATTTATTCGAAAGACTAAAATTCATTCACTAATTTTCTATATTTGCATAGTATGTATAGAGGGTTAGTGAATTTTTTTAGGAGGAATTAAAATGAAGATAATAGCAATAAAATTACCTAAATTTTTATCGAATTGTATTAAGTTCTTTAGAAGAAAGAAATAAATTAATACATAGGAAAAAATAAAAAATGCAATTGTAATATCAATTGCATTTTTTATTTGAACTTATATAGCTCTTTGAACCTTACCTGATCTAAGGCATCTTGTACATACATGAACTGTTTTTGGTGTTCCATTAACTAAAGCCTTTACTCTCTTTATGTTAGGAGCCCAAGTTCTCTT
>JARIDB010000056.1 GCA_029257045.1 Clostridium sp. | reverse complement strand
CCTGAGCCTCCCGCTAATATAATACCCTTCATTATAAAATCTTCCTCACTCTCTTATAGTAATTCTTTTCTTTTCATTGATTTAATTATGTATCTACTTCTTACAGCGAAATTACATAATATTTTACTGATGCCACTATAATTTTTATTTATAAATTTCAACAAACTTTCTGTAATTACAAGTTCTCTTTTAGAGTTCCATTTTTTCGCTCCACTTTGATTGTAAAAATGAATTACCTCTGCATCCGAAAAATAAATTACTTTACCATTTAATCTTTTTACCTGATAACAAAGGTCTAGATCTTCTGAGTACATAAAATAACTTTCATCTAATTTACCTAATTTTATATACAATTCTTTACTAAGCATCATAAATGCTCCCATTACCCAATCTGTTTCATGAGTTTTTTGGTGCATTTCCTTACTCATAATAGATTGTTTTAAAATCATATTAACTAAAGTTGGAAAATGACAACTTGAAAGTTGAATGCTACTATCAGAATTTAATAGCTTTGCTCCTAGTAAAACATCTTCATTTCTCTCTATTATGTATTTATATGCTTTATCTATAGCTTTATCTTTTATTATCGTATCTGGATTCAATAAAAGTATATACTTTCCTTCTGCATAATTAAAGGCAAGATTATTTCCTTTTGAGAATCCCAAGTTTTCTTTAGAATATATAATTTTAACACCTTGATACTTTTCTAGTCCCCTGTTTGCACTATTATCTTTTGAATCATTATCACAAATTATTATTTCACATCTCAAATTATGTGTATTTCTAATAATAGATTTAATACAATTTTCTAATAAATCTCCAGTATTCCAGTTAACTATTATTATGGACAAATCTATCATAAATATCTCCTTCTATTTACTACAATTCAAATCATTTTCATATATAATCTTTATAGAAAGAAGACTATATACTAATATAATTAAAAAACTATATTGTTCTAATATATTTCCATTTAACATCATTAATCCTATAATTATTAAAATTATTGAACCAACTATTATTCTAATTCTATAGTTATCTTTAATAAACCATTTAATGAATAATATTAACATTATAAAAACAAAAACTAACGTAACTATACCGAATTGAGCTATAAATGTTGTTATAGTTCCATCAAGTATATCTGCATTTATTGAACTAAACTCATCTATTTTCTTCAATAAAACTCCCGTATTTGTACCATATCCTATTCCACTACCAAATAAAACATCCTTTATATTACTTTGAGTAAGATAATCTATCAGTATTTTTATTCTTCCAGATTCCATATTATTCTGAATAATACTTCCTCTCCCAGCTAAAACTTCTATTCCCTTTATTAATATTGATGAAACAGAAATTATAAATGCTATAATTCCAAAATCAATTTTATTATAATACTCATCATACTTTTTAGTTAGAGAAATAAATATCATTACGCATATTAATAAAACGATTAATATCATTGCAGTTCTACTACCAGAAATCACAATAGCTATAGCAGTTAATATGTTAATAGCTATACTTTTTCTTTCACTTCTTTCTTTAAGAATATAACTCATAATAAATATATTTAATGAATAAGCTAATAAGAACGAAGCTAAATTTACTGTATGTCC
>JARIDB010000100.1 GCA_029257045.1 Clostridium sp. | reverse complement strand
GTGAATTTAGTGAACGTGATAGCTATCGTGAGGTTATTCTTAAGGAAAGAGTAAGAAATGCTTTGTTTACTATAAATAAGGGGTTTCCACAGGAGGCAATTGAGCAGGCTTACAGACAGGTAATAGCTTTTAATTCACCATCTTTAGAAGAAAATAATAAGTATTTCCATAATCTTATGGTTAAGGGGATAGATGTATCTTTTAAAGAAGGTAATGTAATTAGAACTAAAAAGGCGTATATTATAGATTTTGAAAATCCTGAAAAGAATGAATTTTTAGCGGTAAATCAGTTTACTGTAGTTGGAAATGAACAAAAAAGACCTGATATAGTTGTTTTTATAAATGGTATCCCGTTAGTTGTTGTAGAGCTTAAAAATGCAAGTGATGAAAATGCAGGTATTGAAGAGGCTTATAATCAAATTCAAACTTATAAAAAAGATATTAAAAGTTTATTTAACTATAATGCTTTCTGTGTTTTATCAGATGGTATAAATGCAAAGGTTGGAACTATCACATCTAATATTGAAAGATATATGAACTGGAGAACTGTTGATGGGGAAAATATAGCACCCCTTCATGTTCCACAATATGATGTTTTATTTAGTGGTATGTTTGGTAAGGAAAGAATTTTAGACATTATTAAGAACTTTATATTATTCCAAAATGATTCTAAAGATGTAAAAGATGAAGATGGAAATAAGATAGGTGAAAGCCAAGTTATTATAAAGATACTTGCTGGATATCATCAATATTTTGCAGTTAAAAAAGCTGTAGAAAAGACAGCTCTTGCAACATCTAGTGAAGGTGATAGAAAAATAGGTGTTGTTTGGCACACACAAGGATCTGGTAAGAGTTTCTCAATGGTATTTTACACAGGAAACCTTATAAGAAAGTTTAACAATCCAACTATTGTAGTTATAACAGATAGAAATGATTTAGATGAGCAATTATATGGAACTTTTGCAAAGAGTCAAGATTTACTTGGAGAAGAGCCAAAGAGAGCTACTAAGAGAAAGCTTACAGATGAAGATAAAAAAGCAAATGCTAACTGTAAGGATAACTCAAAGGCAAATTATGGTTTATTTGATTTGCTTAATGGTCGTGAATCAGGTGGCATAATATTTACAACTATTCAAAAGTTTAAGCCAGAAGATGGACAAATGCCTGTTTTAACAGATAGAAAAAATGTTATTGTAATGGCAGATGAGGCACATAGAAGTCAATATGGATTAGATGCTGAAACTTCAAGTGAGGGTGATGTTAAATATGGTTATGCTAAGTATTTAAGAGATGCACTTCCAAATGCTTCATACATTGGATTTACAGGAACACCTATTGAATTTGAAGATAAATCAACACCTATGGTATTTGGTGACTATATTGATATCTATGATATGACTCAAGCTGTTGAAGATGAATCTACTGTTAAAATTTATTATGAAAATAGAATAATAAAGCTTGAAGCAGATAATGAAGAACTTGAAAAAATAGATGTAGAGTTTGATGAGTTAGCAGAAGGTTATGAAGATCATCAAAAGGAAAAAATGAAAGGTACATTTTCTAAAATGGAGGCTATTGTAGGATCTCCAAATAGAATTAGACAACTTGCAGTTGATATTGTAAATCACTATGAAGAAAAGGCTAAAACTGTAAAAGGTAAAGCTATGATAGTTTGTATGAGTAGAAGAATTTGTGTAAATCTTTATAATGAAATTGTTAAAATTAGACCAGAGTGGCATAGTGGTGATGAAGATAAAGGAAAGATAAAGGTTGTAATAACAGGTAGTTCTAGTGATAATGAAGAACTTCAAAAACATGTTGGTGGAAAAAATAGAAGAGATTTATTAGCTAGAAGAATGAAGGATAATAAGGACGAGTTAGAACTTGTTATTGTTCGTGATATGTGGCTTACAGGTTTTGATGTTCCTTCAATGCATACTATGTATGTAGACAAGCCGATGAAAGGCCATAATTTAATGCAGGCTATAGCTCGTGTTAATAGAGTATTTAAAGATAAATGTGGTGGAGTTGTTGTTGACTACATTGGAATACTTGAAAGCTTAAAAAATGCACTTAAGCAATATACAGATAGTGATAAAGGCAATACTGGTATAGATACATGTGCAGCTATTTCTGTAATGATGGAAAAGCTAGAATTATTAAGAGAAATTTTATATAGATATGATTATAGTGAATTTATGGATGGTTCACCAAGAGGTAGAATGAATGCTATAGCTGGTGGTATGAACTTTATATTAGGATTAAATGAAACTGGACAAAAGGAATTTAAACTTCTTTGTATAGAACTTGCTAAGGCTCACTCATTATGTGCTGCAACTGATGAGGCGAGAGAAGTTGCTCTTGAAGTTAGTTACTTTAAAGCAGTTAAGGCTAGTTTAACGAAATTATCTCAAAGAGGTGTTCAAAAGAAAACTAAAAAAGAAATTGAAGATAGAGTTAATCAATTATTAGAAAGATCTATAATGTCTGAAGAAGTAATTGATGTATTTGATGCTCTTAACTTAAAACAACCAGATGTATCAATTCTTTCAGAGGAATTTTTAGCAGAAGTTAAAATCCTTAAGCATAAAAACCTATCACTTGAAATGCTTAAGAAATTACTTGAAGGAAGCATAAAGTTAATGGAGAAAAAGAATCTTATTAAAGCAGAGAGATTATCAGAAAAACTTCAAAAGTCTCTAAATAAATATAAAAACCAAGCTATAACAAATGCAGAGGTTATTGAAGAATTAATAAAAATGGCTAATGAAATAAGAGAAGCAAAAGCCTTTGAAAATGATTTAGGACTTAGTGATGATGAATTAGCTTTCTATGATGCTTTAACAGATGAGGACATTATTAAAGAAGTAATGAGTGATGAAACACTAAAAAAAATAGCTCAAGAGTTATCAGATACAATAAGAAGACAAGTAAATGTAGATTATAACGTAAGGGCTAATTTACAAGCAGGTATGAGAAATACTATTAAAAGACTGCTTAAAAAATATGATTATCCACCAAAACAAGCAAGAAGAGCTTTAGAAATAGTAATGAGACAAACAGAACTAATGAGTGAAAATATTGCTTATGAAAAAGCTAAATGGCAAAGCGTAGATACAACAACATTAAATACGGCAGCTGAAGAATTTGGTGATTATGATAGCTGAAAATTTAGATTTAATAAAAGAGGGGGAAGATTTATGGCAGATATAAAATATGAAATAGAAGACGAATTAGGATGTATAGCAGAATCATCTAAAGGTTGGAAGAAAGAATTAAATCTAATTAGTTGGAATGGAAAAGAAGCTAAATATGATTTAAGAGAATGGGCACCAGAACATGAGAAAATGGGTAAAGGTGTTACTTTAAGTATAGAAGAATTAAAAGAACTTAAGAAGATATTAAACACTTTAGATATTTAATTAATATTGAAATAGAAAATATAAAAAAACAAAACATTAGATATATTTATGTAAAAACAAATATATCTAATGTTTTTTTGCTATGATAGAACTTTATTTATTTCTCCACTAAAGGAACAATATTTAAAGTTTCTTTTAATAATCTATAAATAAAAGCTCGTCCTTTTTCAGTTCAATATGTTACTATTAAATATTTTCCAGTAGGTGTATATATTGTTTTTGAATGTGTGTACCCTTTAGGTGCATATTCTTGATATAAAACCCACTTATCAGAAATTTTGTATTGAACTTTTAAAGAACTAATTATGTTATATATGTTATGGTCTAAGTCCACTTCCACCTTGAAGTGTTATACTTTCACCTGTTACATAAGAAGATTCATCAGATGCTAAAAATACACATACTCTACCAATATCTTTCTGACTATCACCAAATCTTCCAAGTGGAATACCTTGAATAGTCTTTTCAAATAAATCGGGATATGCTTCTTTCCACTGTTGAAGACTTTCTGTCATAGCAAGTGGACATATATCATTTACATTAATTTCATCTGGACCCCATTCTGCAGCAGCTACACGTGTAAGAGCTCTTATACCTTCCTTAGCAGCAGCATATGAACTTTGACCTAACTTTCCAAATAAACCTGCTCCTGATCCAAAATTTATAATAGAGCCTTTCGAGTCTTTTAGATATGGATAACAAGCTTTCATATAAAAGAATGTAGCATAAATACCAGAATTTATAGCTAAATCAAAATCCTCCTTTGTATGATCTTTAAGCATAACACCTGACTTTGAAGCTTGGGCATTATTTACTAGAACATTGATTTTTCCGAATTTTTCTATAGTCTTGGATACTACATTCTTTACAGATTCTTCATCCACACCATCAGCAACTACATATAATACATCAATACCATAATCCTTATCAAGTGCTGCTTTCGCTTCTACAAGACGTGACTCATTTCTTCCTGTAATAACAAGATTAGAACCCTCATCAGCGAATGCCCTTGCAATACCATATCCTATACCTTTACCCCCACCTGTAATAATAGCGACTTTACCTTGTAAACGCTTCATAATTTTACATCTCCTTTTATTTATATAGTTTTGAAAATATTTACATACATTATATAAATAGGCTACCACTTTGATATAAGTTTGTCAAAGGAAAACGATATCTTTTTGCTATTTTTTCTATTATCTATATAATAATGTTGTATTTAATCAGTTTATGTAATTATTATATTAAATATTGATAAAATTTAAACAGGTAGTGAGGACGTTGTAAATATTAAATAAAATTAAAAACATCAAGATTCTTTAATATTTCATAAAACTAAATAAAATTAAATGAACGAAATAACACTAAAAAATATCCTTTGTACATAATGGAAAAGGGGTATTTTCATATACTTTTATCTCGAAAACAAGTTAAGTCTATTGAAAGAAAGGAGCTAAATCTAAATGATTTTAAAAATCTTTAGATTTAGCTCCTTTTTAATTAGTGTTATTTCTTTCTAAATAAGAATACCCCAGCTAAAGTCAATAATGAAGATAATCCTAATATAACTGAAGAGTTTGTTCCACCAGTTTGAGGAAGGTTATTATTTCCTTTATCTTTATCTTTGTCTTTATCTTTGTCTTTATCTTTGTCTTTATCTTTGTCATTTAATTCAACTAACTTATTTTCTAAAGATTGAAGTTTACTTAAGTTTGTTATAGAAGCATCATCATTAGCTAATTTAACTAAT
>JARIDB010000097.1 GCA_029257045.1 Clostridium sp. | reverse complement strand
TAATAATTAACAATTATAATTATAAATTAGCAATAGTTGTGGATTATTTATTAAGAACTGTGGAGAACTTTGTATTTAACAAAGATTAATGAACATCTACTTTGGACAAGTTTCAGTAGATGGGCTTAATTACTAAGCTCATACTTTGTTATCACTCGTATTCACTAAGTAATTAATGCCAAGTGTTCAATGCTAATAAAGGGGGAAATAATTATGACTAAATTATATTTAACAAGACATGGAGAAACTGAATGGAATGATAGGGGAGTAATGCAAGGATGGCAAGATTCACCTTTAACAGAACTAGGTAAAAAGCAAGGCATTTGGCTTGGAGAAAGAATGAAAGATCTAAAAATTGATGTTATTTATTCAAGCCCTATTGGCAGAGCTTATAATACAGCAGAGTTAATTAGAGGAAATAGAGATATTGAAATAAAAGCAAATGATGGACTTAAAGAAATGAAAATAGGTCTTTGGGAAGGGTTAAGCCAAGATGAAATTATGGCTATTAATGAAGAAAACTACTATAACTTCTGGAATGTTCCTTCAAAGTATATAAAGGCAGAGGGAGCAGAAAGTTTTAAGGAAGTAGTAGACAGGTCTTTTAAAGCTATAAGTCAAATTGTAGAAAAAGAAAAAGGTAAGAATATATTAATAGTTACACATACAATAACTTTAAAAGCATATCTTTCTGCTTTAGAAAAAAGAGATATAGATACCCTTTGGAATCCACCTTTTATAAAGCAAACAAGTCTAACAGAAATAAACTTTAAAGAAGAAGGTTATGAGATACCTTTAATAGCTTGCATAGAACATCATAAATACAGTAAGAAGGAATTCAACCAATTTGTATAACACTTATATTGAGAATGTAAACTTAGAGAAATATAAGTGAAGATGAATCAACCGTACATTGTCAATTGATATTGGAAAAAATGTATCAAGGTCAGGCTCAGAAAATCGTGAATTGATTTAAATTGGGGGATAAATGTATTTGAGTCAAACCCCAAAAAAGAAGATTCAAAGAAAAAAGAGACATCAAAAAATATTATTTTAAAATTATCAATATTAGGGTATAATGAATAATTAGAGAAATAGAGAAATAACATAATTTAGATATACAATATTAAGGAGGAAGCTACATTGGCAGATTATATAAATGAAATAGAAAAAAGAAGAACCTTTGCTATCATATCCCACCCAGATGCTGGTAAAACTACATTAACAGAAAAATTCTTATTATATGGTGGAGCTATAAGGCTTGCTGGGTCAGTTAAGGCAAGAAAAGCTTCAAGTCATGCAGTATCAGATTGGATGGAGATAGAAAAGCAAAGAGGGATTTCAGTAACTTCCTCTGTTATGCAATTTAACTACAATAATCACTGTATAAACATATTAGACACACCAGGACATCAAGACTTCTCAGAAGATACATATAGAACATTAATGGCAGCAG
Source organism: Clostridium sp. (assembly GCA_029257045.1). GTDB lineage: Bacteria > Bacillota > Clostridia > Clostridiales > Clostridiaceae > Clostridium. Next base: position 3,965 of record JARIDB010000097.1, on the reverse strand, counting down.
ATAGTGCTGTTATGGTAGTTGATTGTGCAAAAGGTATAGAAGAACAAACAAGAAAGCTATTCCAAGTTGCATCACTTAGAGAAATGCCTATATTTACTTTTATAAACAAAATGGATAGAGAATCAAAAGATCCTTTTGAATTATTAGAAGAAATTGAAAGAGAACTTGGAATTAAAACTTATCCAATGAACTGGCCAATAGGTTCAGGAAAAGAATTTAAAGGTGTTTATGAAAGAGATAATAAAAGAATTATAGCCTTCAAAGCAGGAAACCATGGACAAAATGAAGTTGATGCAGTTGAAGGTACAATAGATGATCCAAGATTTAAAGAAATCTTAGGAGAAGATTTACACGAAAAGTTAATAGAAGATATAGAACTTCTTGATATCGCAGGAGATGACCTAGATTTGGAAAAGGTAAGACTTGGAGAATTAACACCAGTATTCTTCGGATCAGCCTTAACAAACTTTGGTGTTGAACCATTCTTAGAACATTTCTTAGAAATGACAACAGCACCATTACCTAGAAACTCAAGTGTTGGGGAAATAGATCCCTTTGAAGATAATTTCTCAGCTTTTGTATTTAAAATACAAGCTAATATGAATAAAGCTCATAGGGATAGAATTGCCTTTATGAGAATTTGCTCAGGTAAGTTTGAAAAAGGTGAGGACGTGTACCATATGCAAGGTGGTAAAAAATTGAAACTATCTCAGCCACAACAATTTATGGCTCAAGATAGAGAAATGATTGAAGAAGCCTACGCAGGAGATATTATTGGAGTATTTGACCCAGGTATATTTGCAATTGGAGATACATTATGTGCACCAAAGAAGAAATTCAAATTTGAAGGAATTCCAACTTTTGCACCAGAACATTTTGCAAGAGTTAGACCAGTAGACACAATGAAGAGAAAACAATTTGTTAAAGGTGTTACACAAATAGCTCAAGAAGGTGCTATCCAAGTATTTAAAGAATCATTTGTAGGAATGGAAGAAATAATAGTTGGAGTTGTAGGGGTACTACAATTTGAAGTTCTAGAATATAGACTTAAAAATGAATACAACGTTGATATAAAAATGGATAGATTAGTTTATAGATATGTAAGATGGATAGAAAATGAAGATATTAAAATGGATAGCTTAAACTTAACATCAGATGCTAAAAAGTTAAAAGATATAAAGGATAGAAATATCCTTATATTCCAAAATGATTGGGGTATAAGTTGGGCTTTAGAACATAATAAAGGTTTAATATTATCTGGAGTTGGTAAAAGCGATAATTAGAACACATTAAAATAACATTTTCTTCACCAGATATAATAGAAACTTATTGATACCTTTATCAGTATTTACATTATATGAAAATTCAGGATACAAAATAGAAGACTATATAAATGCTTATAGCCAATATGAAAATGCTATTTCACTTCTTGTATATAGTATATTAACACTAGAAGATTCAGAATATGTTGCTAATGAAGTAGTTAAGGAAGTAAGAAAAATTAAAGATAATAAATAAATAAATAAATAAATAAATAAATAAATAAATGAATAAAAGCAGATTTGCCAAGGTAAATCTGCTTTTTATAAACTCCAAAGGAATTCAATTATTTATAATTAATTATTTTCTAAGGCAAATTTCTTAATTGCCTTTGAAACTCCACTATTATCATTAGTATCAGTTATGTAATCAGCAGCTTCTTTAAGTAAATCTAAGCCATTACCCATGGCAACTCCAATTCCTGCAAACTCAATCATGGATAAGTCATTTTCAGAATCTCCAATACACATAACTTCACTAGGGTCAATATTAAAGCTTTTAGCTATAAAGCTTACAGCATTGCCTTTAGATGATGAGCCAAGCATTATTTCAAAATTATCAGCGCCTGAACTTACAATATGAAGCTTATCACCATAAAGTTCCTTTAATTCTGCTTTAGCTTTCCATAGAGTATCAACGTTATCTTGTTCAATAACTATTCCTTTTAAAATTTCACCATCAAAATTTCTAATAGACTCCTCTAAATCTTCATTTATAATAAAATTTATTCTTTTATCAGAAGATACGAGTTTATTCATCTTATAATAAGTATGATATGATGGTTCTTTATCAATTCTAAATAAAGTATTCCAACTATTGAAATTAATTTTTAAACCATATCTTTTTATAATACTATATATTTCAAGAACTAAATCTTTAGGCATAGGATTTTCATAAATAGCTTTATCTGTATAGCCATTTTTTATGTAAGCTCCATTTGAAGCTATAACAGGAGCATTTTTAATTCCAATTAAATCAGAATAATACCTTGCAGACATAAAAATCCTTCCTGTACAAAGGACTATTCTAATACCTTTGGCAAAAGCCTTTTGTAGTATAAGTTTGTTTTCCTCTGTAACTTCATGGTTACTATTTAATAATGTACCATCCATATCAATACATATTAATTTTATATTATTTTTCAAAAAATAACCTCCAATATAGTTAATTAAATTAAAAATTAAAAATTAAAAATTTAGAATTAATGATTAAACTACTATAAAGTAGTTTCTAAACTTAATTTTAAAAAATTCCATTGGAATTTCAACAATTATTTTTAATTTTACATTCTAGCTTACCTATATTATAACCTAAAGATATAAAAAATAAAGAGGTCGTTAAAGGAGAATATTGTAAGAAATAGACGAAAAGATATTCTTGGAAAAAGAACAGGTGTTTGTTATAATAAGGTTATCAACTTAAGCTATGTAAAGTAAATAAATTATCTGTAGCTTAAGTTAATAATATATTAATTAAGGGGAGATGTTTATATGAAAGAATTAATTATTAAAGCCAAATCTGGGGACAAAGGATCAGTAGAAAAAATAATCAAATTATTTCAGCCTCTAATTTACAAGACATCAATTAAATACTATATATATGGTTATGACACAGAAGACTTAAAACAAATTGCCATTATGACAGTTATAAAATCAATTAAAAAGATAAAAGAGGATTCCCTAGATAACTTTCCAGCATATTTAAAAATAGCTATTAAAAATGCTATGACTTATGAAATAGAAAAAGCAACAAATAGGTATTATGAAGAAAAGGAAAAAAGAAGAGGAATAACTTTAATTGAAGCTAAAGAAATAATAGATGAATCTATTGATATAAGTAAATCTATAATAGATAAGGAATTATTAGAAAATCTAAATAATATAATAAAAAACATGGAAATAAAAGAGCAAAAGCTAATAAGGAAATTATATATAGAAAAGGTTTCTCTATCAGGATATGCAAAAATAGAGAAAATAGAATACCACAAAGCAAGATATTTAAAAGATAAAGTAATAGAAAAAATAAGAAAAGAATTAATGACTAACAAGTAACAATTAATAAAAAGGTTTATAAGCTAGGCAGTTAAAATTGCCTAGCTTATTTCGTCATTTTAAATCCTAAATTACTAGTAGTAATCTTTCAAGATATTAAATAACTTTTTTAAGGATCTTCTTTTTAAAATAGTTAAGTAGTAGTAATCCTTTTTAGTAATTACTGCATATTTACTTAAATTAGCCTTAGAATTATTAATATATAAAAAGTTAATTAAATTCCGTTCTTCTTCATCTAAGAATTCTAAAGCTTTTGAAATAACACCCTTAATTAAGGTATTAATAATGATATCCTCAGTATAGCTTGAATCATCAATAATATTAAGACCAAGTTCTAAACCCTCCTTATTAGTTTTATTTAAACTAAATTCAGCATTATGTCTAATTTCAGTCCTACATAAATACCTATACCCGTTTTTAATAGCCATAGCTACATAACCAGTAAAATAAATTGTACCTTTACTTAAATCATATTTTTCTATAGCATTTATTAAATTTAAAACTCCAATTTGAATTAAGTCTTCAAAGGTAGTATCCTTTAAAAAAACATTTTTTGATTCCTTAATAATTAAAGGGTAATATTTTTTAATTAAT
>JARIDB010000038.1 GCA_029257045.1 Clostridium sp. | reverse complement strand
TATACAGATGAGGCTATAAATGAATTTTTATTAGAGCTTGATAAAAATAACCTTCTAGATAATACTGTCATAATGATTTATGGGGATCATACCGGTGTACATAAGTTTTATGAAGATGAGCTTTCTTCTGTAAATCTCGAAGGAGATTGGTGGAAAATAAATGATAATAAAATTCCTTATATCATCTATAATAAAATTTTAAATGAAGAAATAAATTCAACAGCTGGTGGTCAGGTCGACTTTTTACCTACAATTTCTTACTTACTAGGTATAGATAGATCTGATTTTGACAATACTTCTATGGGTAGAATTCTAGTAAATACTAATAGAAATTCTACAATTTTAAATAATGGTGAAATTATCGGAGAAAATATTAGTACCGAAGAAAAATCTCATTTAGAAAATACTTTTAAAATTGCAGATAATATAATTAAAGGCAATTACTTTAAATAATAAAAAGATTAAAATTAAATAGACTATAATGAATATGGGATAGTAGGTATTTAACCTACTATCCCATATTTAAAAACCTTAATAACTCTTTAATAACTAAATGTTATTTATAAATTTATCAATTCTTAAAGAATATTTATTTAAAAGTTCTTCACTAGGAAAACTATCGAATTCCATTAATTTATTTAAAATAACATTTCCTGAATTCTTATAAGCTAAAATCTTTCCTTTAGTTTCATCTTTAAAGTCACTCCAAGCCCATATGTGAACTGTAGTGTCAGAAGATATTAGGCCTATATTCTTTTTAGACTTTAATATATAAATATTTAATGGTATTTTACTATTATCTTCATAAATATATTCTTCTTTATATTTATTTATTAATTCTTTATTTTCTTCTTCTAGATTATTAAATTTTATATATAAATCTTTATATTTGCCCATTTAATCCTCCTAAATATAAATTAAATAAAGAAGCTGTTGCAATTTATTTTCTATTTTGCAACAGCATATTTTAATTAAATATTATAAATTTTATAATATTTTTCTTTTAAGTATTCTATGAAATATTTAGGATTTAATTCTTCTCCTGTAATATCTTTTATTAATTCTTCTGGAGTATAAATAGCCCCATGTATATGAACCTTTTCCTTTAGCCATTTATTAATTTCAGAAAAATCACCTTCCTTAATTGAATTCATTATATTAGGATTTTCTTTCTTTAATGTATTTAACATTTGAGCACCATAGAGATTTCCTAAAGCATAGCTTGGAAAGTATCCAAAAGAACCGTCGGACCAATGCATATCTTGTAGTATTCCTTCACTTTCGTTTTCAGCTTCTACACCTAAATATTTCTTATATTTTTTATTCCATAAATCTTTTAAATCAGAAACTTCTATTCTTCCATTTATTAATTCCTTTTCAATTTCATATCTTATAATTACATGAAGTCCATAAGTTAATTCATCTGCTTCAGTTCTTATTAAAGAAGGTTCCACATAGTTCATAGCTTCATAGAATTCTTCTAATCCTACCCCCTTAAAATCTTCGAAATAATCTTTTGATACTTCTAAAAGATATGCGCAGAATTCTTTACTTCTTCCAATAATATTTTCATAGAATCTTGATTGTGATTCATGAATTGCCATAGAAGCTCCGCATTGTAAGCCTGTGTTTTCTAAATTATCACTTATATGTTGTTCATATATTCCATGACCACCTTCATGAATTGTACTAAATAAGGCTGAAGTAAATTCATCTTCGTGATAATTTGTAGTTAATCTAACATCTTTATTACCAAAGTTAGTTGTAAAAGGATGGACACTAACATCAAGTCTTCCTGCTTCTAAATCAAATCCTATTTTATTTAATATAAATAGAGATAATTCTTTTTGTTTATTAGAATCAAAATTCCCATATAAGAAATCTCTTTTAGTTTTCTTTTTACTATTTTTTATATTCTCTAAAATTTCTAATATTCCTTCTTTTAATTCATCAAAAACCTTATTTAGCTTTTCAGTAGTTAATCCTAATTCATATTTATCTAATAAAGTGTCATATTTATCTTTTTCATATCCCCAATATTCAATAAATTCCTTAGTATAACTTACAACCTTTTCTAAGTGAGGTTTAAAAATTTCAAAGTCGTTTGCATCTTTTGCTTTTTCCCATGCAATTTCAGAGTTACTGCATATTCCTACAAATTCAACATATTTAGCTTGTGGAATTTTTTTGGTTTCGTTATATTGTCTTTCTAGTTCTGTTATCATTCTAAGATCTACTTTATTTAAATTATCTTTTTCCTTTGATAAATCTTCAATAAAAGTTTTAATTTTATCACTAGTAATGATTTTAAAACTTTCTTCAGATAAATATTCAAGAACTTTTGCTCTTCCTTCTCCAGCCTTACTAGGCATATTAGTTCTCATGTCCCAATATATTAAAGCTATTGCTTGATTTAATTTTTCATATTTTCCAATGTATTCTTTTAATTCATTTATTTTATTATTTAATGTCATATTTATACCTACCTTTCTTTGATTAATTATATCATATGTTATATTAAATTTTATACATCCTTCTGTCTAATTAAACTAAAGGATAATAAAGTAGTATCTGTGTACTCATAAGATATAAATATTGGTCTATCATAACAATCATAATTTATACTTTTAACTACTAAAAAAGATTTTATCTTATTATTTAACTTAAAAATTTTATTTAGATCTTTATTGTCTATATTAGTTTTTGTATATATTTGTGATTTATCCCATCGAAGTTTAATTGTCATATTTTCTTTCAAAAATTTATATAAGG
>JARIDB010000181.1 GCA_029257045.1 Clostridium sp. | reverse complement strand
TTTAATATCCAACCTAGAAACCTTATTTGACATTTTATTTAGATAGATAAAGGTAGTTAGTATAATAATTGAAATAAATAGTAAAATGGATAAAATTATTTTGTTTTTAGATAACTTTTTCTTCATGTTAATCTCCCTTTTTTTTAATAAGTTCTATTATATCAGAATTTATTGAAGATTAGTGTAAAATATACATATTATTGAAGGAAATTATATATATAAAGATAAATAACAGAAATATCTAACAATGTAAAAAATACTATTAAATTCGACAAGTTAATTTTAGGATAATAGAATGAAAAGATTGAAAAGGTTGATGCTGCATTTAACTTATTATTTCCCACCAGTCTTTCTTGCGGCTCTATTTTCTTTAAGAGTTCTGACTTAGATTTCAAATAAGCAATTTCTGAATCTTTTTTTGCCAGGATTTCTTCTATAGTTAACTCATGATTAAGTGGACGACCGCTATTAAGTTTTCTAGAATAATTAAGCCTAAGTTCTCCAGTATTATTGTACGCAGTATGCCATCGTTTGCTTGCTCTCCAAATTCTATGTTTTTCTATAATATCAACATCAAATTCAGAATCCATAAAAATGAATATAGAAAGTTTTCCTTGTCTATGATCAGCGATAAATAATATTCTAAATTCATTTGTATATGTAATTGCTTTAGCAGTAATATTTTTAACATATTTATTATTTGATAATAGTTAAATTTCCTCATATATAAATAGTTTCTTACTCATTTTATTCACAACATTCCTAATTTATTGTACAAAAAAAGAACCTAATAGAATAGTCTTTTTTACTGTCTGCTCTATAGAGTCCATTTTAAAGCAAGGTAGTGCCACTACGTGAGTTTATTTTAATGCTAAGTATTGATTTTTTGACGCTTAAGGTTGAAACAATAATAGGAATATTACAATTTATAATGCCAACAGTGGTTTTGAAATTAAATAATAGTATATAGTTTTAATAAATATTAATTATTAGATAAATAAATAATATAAAATATTTAAATTTATATTGAATAAATATGAAAAATATAGTAATATATGCTTATGTTCATTAAATGAACATAAGGAGGGTTTATGGAAAGTATATTTAAATTACTAAAAAAGATAAATGAGGAACCAGGAATTAATCAAAGAGCTTTAAGTATGAAATGCGAAATTTCATTAGGCAAAGTAAATTCGTTGATAGAAGACCTAGAATTTAATAACTTAATTACAAAGGAAATTAAAGGAAGAGAACATAAGAATTTTATTACTAGTAAAGGTTTGGAATATCTGGAGAAAAAATTGAAAAGTAACAAGGACATTCAATTAAATCTTCATAAAGAAGATACTAAAACTATAAATAAGGCTGTAATATTATCAGCAGGAAGAAATAAAAATTTTGAAATCCCTGTTTCAATATTAAATGTAAAAGAAATTACTTTAATTGAAAGAATGATTGAAATACTACAAAAAAATGGAGTAAGTGATATCATAGTTGTAGTTGGTTACAAATCGGAATTAATTAAAGAAAAGTTAGGAAATAGGGTAACGATAGTTGAGAATGACGAGTATAAGTGGACTGGCACCATGGCATCACTTTCAAAAGCAGATGGATATATAAAGGATGATTTCTTACTTATAGAAGGGGATATAGTAATAGAGGAATCTGGAATAAAAGAAATTATTAATAATAAGTCAAGAGATTGTATTTTAATAACGTCAGAAAGTGGTTCAGGTGACGAAGGTTTTGTAGAGATAAAGGACAATAGAGTATATAAGATATCTAAGGATATAGCTCAATTAAATAAAATTGATGGTGAAATGATAGGAATAAGTAAAATATCTTATGATTTTTATAGTAAAATGATGGAGTTATATAAAGGAAATAAAAATCCATATATGAATTATGAATATATGATGTTAGATGTATCTAAAACGTATTCCTTAGGATATGTAAAGCTAGATAATTTATTATGGCACGAGGTAGATACAATAAATCATTATAATTATGTAACATCGAAGTTATTAGATAAAATTGATAAAAAGGAGCAATCAATTTTATTAGATAATTTACAATTAATTGTTTGTGAATGTATGGATATTAAAATAGATAGAATTAAAAATATATCACCTATAGGTGGAATGACTAATAAAAATTACAAGGTGCAAATTGATGATAAGCTATATGTGTTAAGAGTACCAGGTAACGGTACAGAAGAAATGATAAGTAGGGAAGAAGAAATTAAAAGTGCAGTATATGCAAATAAAATAGGTGTAGATGCTGAACTAATTTATTTTAATGAAAAAACAGGTGTTAAAATATCTAAATTTATAGAAGATGCAGAAACATTAACTCCAGAATCAGCTAAAAAGCAAAGTTCCATGGAAATGGTAGTAGAGATACTTAGGAAATTACATACTACTCAATTACAAATGGCTAACAGTTTTGATATATATAATAAAATAGAAAAATATGAACAACTTTTAATTAAAGTTAATGGAAATAATTTTGAAGATTACTATGAAGTAAAAGATAAAGTAATATATTTGAAAACAATAATAAATGAATTGAATACAAATCTAACACCTTGCCATAATGATACAGTTGCAGAAAATTTTATAAAAAGTGGCGATGAAAAGATGTATTTGATAGACTGGGAATATGGTGGAATGAATGATCCTATGTGGGATTTAGCAGGATATTGTTTAGAAAATGGACTTTCTGAAGAGGAAGAGGAATTGTTCTTAAATATATACTTTAAAGGTAAAGTTGAAGAAAGTTATAAAAAAAGAATTTTAATAAACAAGATTTATCAAGATTTTTTATGGAGTACTTGGACCAATATAAAAGAGGCAAAAGGTGATGATTTTGGTTCTTATGGTATAGATAGATATAATAGGGCTAAAAAGAACCTTAATATTATTTTGCAGGAGAATAAATAATATGATATATGGATTAATGTCTGGTATTTTATGGGGGATTGACACAGTTTTACTTGGAGTTGCTTTGGCGATGTCTCCTTTTATAGATACAGAGCAAGCAATATTCTTAGCACCATTTGTTAGCACCTTTCTACATGATATATGTTCATCTATTTGGATGACTATATATATGACAATGA
>JARIDB010000178.1 GCA_029257045.1 Clostridium sp. | reverse complement strand
TCATTTCCTTTTTATCATAAATAGGAATTTCTTTAAAACCTTCATCTTCTCCTATTGAAAACTTTTCATAATGCTCAGTAATAACAGGATTTAAATCTTTTTTAAGCTTTTCTTTTTGTATTTCAAGTTTATCAATTTCTGTTAGTTCCTTATTGAAATATTCTTGCTTTATATTAAAAAGCTCTTCTAATACGGGAAGGTATTTTTTCGATATTTTTTGTTTACTTTTAATCCAAAGATTTATATTTTGTTTCTTTATTCCTAATTTATCTGCAAGCTCTATATGTTGCATATTATATAAATTTAGGATATATTCAAGCCCAATCAAGTGTTCACCACCAATCCATTAAATTAATTTATTATTATAAAAACCTATACCTTATTGTCTTAGTCAATACAATTATATTTTATACTGTTTTTATAATATAGTAAACAAAATATAATATTAAATTAATTTACTATAGGAAATATTAAAGAAAAATGGCCAATGTAATTATGGCCATCCTTATTTTACTTTAAATTAAATTGTGATTTTATAGCTAAACTATCCCCTTGGAACATAGCATTCATATTAGATCCATTTTTATTTATCCATTCATACATAATAGTTGTTAAATCCATTATTTCATTTTCTGAGATAACTTGACCTTCACCAAGCATTTCTTTAACTTCTTCATAGGTCATACCTTCTTTTACATTATTAAATTGATCTAATGTAACTTTAGCATCCATATCCTTTAATCCCATTTGGGCTTTACTTGTAACTATATCATTTTGAATTGTTACATTCATGTTACTAAAGCCTTTTCCATTCCATTCATACATTGTAGTTTTTATTCCTCCTATTTCTGAGGAACTTTGCTCTACACCTTCATCTATTAATGCAATTACATCTTCATAATCTATTCCCATTTCTATTTTCATAAAATTATCATAATTAATTTTACTATCTTGTTTTTGAGTTTCTACAGTATTATTACTAACTTGAGAGTCTTCTCCTGGATTATTATTATCTCCACCTCCTATAGCATTACCAAGTGCAGACATTATTGCTAAAGCTAGAATTCCTGTTATTATTTTATGTTTTGAAAAAAAGTTTCTATTGTCTTTGCCACAAGATGGACAGCTTTTACTTCCTTTCGCAACTTCTTTTCCACATGATTTACAACTTACTATTTTATTCATATTCTTACCTCCAAAATTATTTATTGTCCAAGACAATATTATCATAACTAATTTTATTGTCTTAGTCAATATTTTTTTAGAAATATATTACTTTTTAATTTTATACTTTTAAGAAAGACTTATTATTGGAAATCTAAATGACTTTATCGTGAAAAAAGCAGGTAACAATTGTACCTGCTTAATCATTAATTAATTCGAACTTCTATTTTTTAGTTTATAGGAACTACTATTTTTGCTACTTTTTCATTTCCTCTTTTAAAAGTAACATTTAAATTTTTACTTTCCGTAGTAACCCCAAAAGTTCCACTTGCTTTACATTTCCCTCCTACTGGAGTATCTTTAGATGTTCTATTTTCATCATATATTGGATATGTATCTACTACATTTCCTTCATCATCTAAAACCTGAAATGCATATTCATCTATATAAAGATCATTTCCACTAGTTTCTCCAAAGCTTATATTTTCATAGGAGTAGTCTAGAAATACAACTTTTTTAACTTCTTTTTCTGAAAATTCATTTCTTTAATCTGTTGCTCTTGCACCTTCAATTGTTAAATTATAATTCCCATTTTCTGTTTCTACTATAAAAGGTGTATTTAAAGTCATTTCTTTTACAATTATTACTTCATCTTTGTTATCACCTACATTTTCATCGTTAAAAGTAGATTCATCAATTCCTAACAACAACTTTGATATTGCATTACTTTCTTTAATCTTCCATTCTTTATCAATCTTAGTT
>JARIDB010000172.1 GCA_029257045.1 Clostridium sp. | reverse complement strand
TGTCACATATTTATTAAGTACTTCCGCTTGCTTACCAAATGCAATTATATTAATAAAAACAGCATTGTTATCCTTATCCTTATGTTTATATTCATTTATAGCTAATGTAAACTTAGTATAGCTTCCTTTCCCTTCTGATCCATCGTATGTTTTTAATTCTAATTCCTTTACTACGTTACCAATTAAAGTTACTTTATTCATAAAACATTACCTCCATAAGTTAATTTATCTTAATTATTAACACGAACATACAATCTTATTCAGTATATTTGAAACAAAATAAAAAGCATACAAAATTAATAGATTTTGTATGCTTCACCTGAGTTTGCTATGAATGTGCTTGCTACGAAGCTCCCTTAACCTTATTTACAGTATCAATATTTACATCTAAGATACTACAAATTGTTTCAACATCCATTCCTTTTATTAACATCTTTTCTATTGCCTTTTCAATTCCTTTTTCAATTCCTTTTTCAATTCCTTTTCTTTCAACTTCTGGATCATATAATGTCTTAGTCATTGTAATCACCTCTTTTTCAATATTCTCATCATTTAAATAATTTCTATTTAAGTATTCTATTAAATTTTGTATAGCTAATAACATCTTATGAAAATCTTCACCAAATATTTCATCTTCATCAAATAACATTGCTGATTCTTTCGCTAACTTATGTGCTAACTCCCTAGCAATATATGATAACTCATTTATCTTTTCTATATCATTTTTATTTTGTGCTTTCTCTAGCTCTTTTCTTAAACTAAATAGTTGCAATGGAATTAATGGATACATCTTCTTAGTCCTAAGTTCTTCATCTGTATATTCCCAATATTTCATTACATCCACTACATAATTAACTTCTTGATCATCAGGAAATACTATTCTTAAATTTAAATTATCTTTTATATTCTTATTTTCTTCAAAGAATATTACTTTCTGCCTAGGAAAATATAGAGTCCTTATTTCCTTACTATCGCTTACTTCTTTATTATCTTTTGATTGTTCCTTTCCTTTTCTAAGCCCATATTCAAACATTCTGACAACCATCGTACTATCATTTTTCGTTTGAAATTCTATATGATAACTAACTTTATTTCTATCTTTATTTAGTATATCAAAAAACATATCTCCTCTTAATATACCTAAATCATCTTCAACAAATTCATTATTTGTAACTGTTAATTCAACTTCATTCTCATTGATTTCTTCTTCGAATACCCCACTTAATAACTTTATTAATACCTTATTAGATGTTGAAAATAGAAATTTTAACACCTCATCTAATTTTACCTTTTCTTTGCTTATTGTCAAAATATCGCCTACTTTCTTCTCTTCAGTTGTTATATTTAACTTTACGATATTCTAGTATTCATTATATTATATCCCATAACATATTTTTGTTAAACAAAAACACTATAAAAAGTTAATTTTATAGTGTTAGTTATTAGTGAAAAGCCTTGTTCATAATTTGTTCATAACTCCCGAGGGACCTTGCGAGAGGGCTACCCTGAGCTTGCTACTTGTTATCAAATAAAACCTGTCTAATTAAATCTATTTCTTCAATCTTTAATCCAGTTAAATCTCTAATAGTCTCATTATCCATACCTTTTTTTATTGCAATTTTAGCTATTTCAATAGCTTTCTCTTTTTTTCCTTCATTTTTCAAAGCTTTACCTAACTCTGTCATTTCTAATTCCTCCTTTACTTTTTCTAATTCTTTTCCTTCTAAGAACTTACTAGCAAAAGCATATAACATTGATTGAATATCA
>JARIDB010000077.1 GCA_029257045.1 Clostridium sp. | reverse complement strand
TAAATGAATATAAACATAAGGATAAGGATAACAATGCTGTTTTTATTAATATAATTGCATTTGGTAAGCAAGCGGAAGTACTTAATAAATATGTGACAAAAGGAAGCAAATTAGCTATAGAAGGAAGAATAAACACTGATAATTATCTTGATAGTAAGGGTGAAAAGAAATATAGTTTCATAGTTACTTTAGAGGAGTTTTATTTCCTAGACAGTAAAAAGGAACATATAAGTTAGAATATATCTACACTTTTGATTAAGTTTTCTGCCTTATGTAAGCAAGAGTGATGAGGTGTTTGTAATATGGGTTATAAAAAAAGAGAATGGTGGCCAGGAGCTATTTTACATATAACGGCTCGTGGAAATCATAGAAATGACATTTTTAGAGATAAAGAAGATTTTCAAGTTTACTATACGTTTTTAGAAGAAGCAATAGAACACTTTGAGAGAAAGTTTGAAATATATAGTTATTGTTTAATGGATAATCATGTTCATATTCTTTTGAAAACAGGTGACTTACATATATGCAATTTAGTATCAAGGATTCACAGTATATATGCAAGGTTTTTTAATAACAAATATAAATATGTAGGACACCTTTTTCAAGATAGATATTATACAGAAGTTATTGAAAATGATGCTCAGCTTTTATCTACTAGTAGATACATACATTTAAATCCTATAAGAGCAAAGATGGTAGAAAAACCTGAGGATTATGAGTGGAGTAGCTATGGTATGACTATAGGGGTAACAAATGAAAAATTAATAAATAGTGAAGCAATACTATCTTATTTTAAAAAGGGAAATTCAAGAGAGTTATATAAATCATTTGTAGAAAGTGCTATGAAAGACAAGTGTAAGGAGGATGATGATTATGGCGTCAGTAGTTAAAAGCTTTGCAATATCTGGAATAGATGCTTATGTTGTTAGTATTGAAACAGATACCATATATGGTCAGCCTTCTGTTTCTATAGTTGGGCTTGGAGATGCAGCAATAAAAGAAGCTAGAGAAAGATTAGAAGCTGCTATTAATCATGAAGGCTATGATTTTCCAAAGATGAAAGTTGTTATAAACTTAGCTCCTGGCGATATTAAAAAGAGTGGTTCTCATTTTGATTTAGGGATGGCGGTAGGCATACTAATTCAAACAAAGCAAATAGTTACAAGTGAAGTTAGTGTCTTTGGCTTTATAGGAGAATTATCTTTAAATGGTGAATTAAGACCTTGTTCTGGAATACTTCCAATGGCAATAGAAGCTAAAAGGCGAGGAATTAATAACTTAGTTGTACCTAAAGACAATCTAGAAGAGGCTTCTTTAGTTAGTGGTATAAATATTTTTGCTTTTGAAACTTTAAATGAAGTAGTAAAGTTTTTAGAAGATAATAATACCTATAATAAACCTTTAAGTGAATATAAAAATAAACATAAAATAAGTAGAGGTTATTTATTAGATTTTGAGGATGTTCAAGGACAAGATTCTGTTATAGATTATATAGTTATTGCTGCAGCAGGTGGACACAACATAATAATGTCTGGATCTCCGGGATGCGGTAAGTCTATGATAGCAAAGCGAATTCCGAGTATTTTGCCATCCATGACGGAAAATGAGGCTTTAGAAGTAACTAAAATTTATAGTGTTGCAGGACTTTTAAAGAATAGAGGAAGTTTAATAACAGAAAGGCCATTTAGATCTCCTCATCACAATGCTTCAATGAATGCTTTAATTGGTGGAGGAAATAATGCAATGCCTGGAGAAATATCTTTAGCTCATAATGGTGTTTTATTTTTAGATGAAATAGCTGAATTTAGCAAGATGACATTAGATTCTTTAAGGCAGCCTATGGAAGATAATGTAGTTACAGTTTCAAGAGTAAAACATACTCACACATATCCAGCTAATTTTATGGTAGTAGCAGCTATGAACCCTTGTCCTTGTGGATATTATGGTGATAGTAGATGTAAATGTACTGATTATGAAATATTAAAATACAGGCAAAAGATATCTGGACCAATTTTAGATAGAATAGATATTCAAAAGTATGCACAACCAGTAGAGTTTATGGATTTATCTAATTATTCTAAAGGTGTAAGTTCTAATATATTAAGAGAGAGGGTAGAAAGAGCAAGGCAAATACAAACGGAGAGATATAAGAATATAGATAAGATAAATTGCAATTCTCAAATGACTCCAGGAATGATAAATGAATTTTGCGTTTTAGATGAATCTTGTAAAAAACTAATTCAGTTAGCTTATGATAGATTTAGATTTAGTGCAAGATCTTTTCATAAGTATTTAAAGGTTGCACGAACTTTTGCAGATATGGATGCATCAAAAGATATTAGAAAAGTAGATATATCAAGGGCTCTAATGTGTAGAGATTTAGATAAAGAACAAGATAATATGATTGTAGTATAAGTTTGATTCTAGAATGAGAGGAAAGTATGAAAGAAAATTATTTATATTGGATTTGGCTAAGTGAATTAAAAGGAATAGGACCTGTTATAGCAAAAAGATTAATTGAAAGATTTAATTCTCCAGAAAATATTTATATAGCTTTAAAAGAAGAATTAAAAACTATTGAAGGTGTTGGTGATAGTATTGCCAATAATATAATAGAGAATAAAAATCTAGATAAGGCTAAGGAAATATTAAATATATGTAAGAAAAAAGATATAAAGATAACAACTTATAAAGATAAAAAGTTTCCTTGTAATATAAATAGTTATCCAAATATGCCTATTTTACTTTACTATAGGGGAAGACTCTATGAAAATCTTTCAGGTGTAGCAATTGTAGGCTCTAGGAGATGCAGTGATTATGCTAAACAAGTTACAGTTGAAGCAGCAACTTACTTAGCTGAAAATAAAATACCAGTAATAAGTGGTATGGCAAAAGGAATAGATAGCTATGCACATACATCTTGTATAAAAGCTAAAGGATATACTATTGCATTTTTAGGGTGTGGAGTAGATATATGTTACCCTAAAGAACATGCTGAACTTATGGAAAAAATAATTGAAACAAGTGCAGTTATTTCAGAATATCCACCAGGTGCTATGCCAAATAAACATAGTTTTCCTAAAAGAAATAGACTTATAAGTGCATGTTGTGAGAAAATATTAATTGCAGAAGCTTCAGAAAATAGTGGAGCTTTAATTACTGCTAAATACGCTAAGGAGCAAAACAAAGAGGTTTTTGCTGTTCCAAATAATATATATTCTAAAGAAAGTAAAGGTACAAATAATCTTATAGCAGAAGGAGCTAAAGTTTATTTATCACCTAAGCAATTATTTATAAATAATTCTAACATTAAGGAGTTTAAAAATATTTTAAAATCAAGAAGTACTAAATTAATTTACAGTAACGAGGAACAAAAAATATTAAATATATTAGGTAATAAGCCAAGCACAATAGATGAAATATCTATTATTTTCAAAAAAGAAAGATCAATGATATTAGATATATTGCTTTCAATGGAGTTAGAAGGAAAAATTAAATGCCAAGCAGGAAGATATTTATAATAGTAACCAAGCTTAGTGGTAAGATCTCCGGAGGGGTGTGAACAAGGATTATCTTTAGTAAAAGGTATATTGATTTAAAATCCAAATATAAGTTTAAAAACAGCTGAAAGGCTGTTTTTGTTTTAACTAAATACAATATAGGATATAATGTATATAAGAAATAGATTATGAATTGAAGATTCAGATAAAAGATATGTACAAGAAGGCTGATCATAAATAAGCGTAGAATGTGTGGTGATGATTTGAAGAGTGGATCAAAATATAATTTAGATAAAGAAATAGCGGAAGAAATATATGAAATATCTAAAAAGTACCCTGGAATTAAAAAGGTGATTTTATTTGGTTCTAGGGCAAGAGGAGATAATTCACCTAGAAGTGATATTGATTTAGCAGTATATTCTTATTCGAATCTAGTAGAATTTATTGAAGACATTGAAAATAATACTAACACTTTATTGGAATTTGATTTTTCTAATATGAATACAATAGAAGATAAATTATTTATTGAAGAGGTTAATAAGGAAGGGATAATTATATATGAGAAGTATTGATTTTAAATATATGAACTTAAAAAAGGCCTACAATAGATTAAAAGAAGTAAGTGATTTATACGATGGTAAAAATGATATTATAAGAGATAGCTTAATACAAAGATTTGAGTTTACTTATGAACTTACTCATAAAACTCTTAGAGAATTTATGAAGTATTTAGGAGTAACTTTGGAAAATTCATTTCCACGTACAATATTTAAAAAAGCTTATGTAAATAATTTGATTTCAGATGATAAGGTATGGATTAGTTTATTAGAAGATAGAAATTCAACTTCACATATTTATAATGAAGAACTGTCTAATGAAATAGCATCTAGAATAGTCAATGAATATGTAAATGCTATTGAGGAGCTAGTAAAAAACTTAGAAAAATTATTATAGAAAATATTCTTTCGTACCAATTGTTGATGAAGCATACAAAATCTATTAATTTTGTATGCTTTTTACTTTATTTTAAATAAGCTAAGTAAGCTTATATGTTCATGATATTTTTGTTTCAAAACAGTAATTGATAAACATTATCAAATAGTGAGGATTATATAGGATATAGCAAAGAAATTAACACAAAGGGCTCAAAAGATAGTGATAATCATTTTCAATCATGAAAAGAATATGGTATTATGATAAAGTAATTTGATTTAAAAATGGAGGTAGACAATGGCT
>JARIDB010000183.1 GCA_029257045.1 Clostridium sp. | reverse complement strand
TTTCTATCTCCCTTGCTTAACTTACTTAGTCCTTATTTGAATATTTTTTTATTTATGCCTCTTTAAGTTCTCTTACTCTTGATAATCTATCTTTTTTCCCAAGTAGTATTTGTCCATCATTTTCAATAACGTAAATATTACTTAAATCATCTATAATAATTTTTTGATTTGTTGCAACAACTAAGTTGTTTTCCCCTCTAACACAATTAATGTTTCCTATATTAATGTTTCCCTGACTATCTCTTTCACTATATCTTTCAATAGCTTCCCAGCTTCCAATATCATCCCAACCTATATTACTTGGAATAACATATATATCTTCAGCTTTTTCTAATACTGAATAGTCAATTGAAATAGCTTCTGTTTCACAATAGTTATTATTAATAAATTCTTGAAGTTTATCTTCTTCTATATTTTTAATATTATGAAGTGCTTCATACGTTTTTTCAGAATGCTTTTTAATTTGATTTATTATGTTTTTAATACTCCACATAAACATTCCACCATTCCAAAGATAAGATCCTTCTCTTACATATTCTTGTGCTTTTGCTTTATTTGGTTTTTCTACAAATTTATCTACCTTTATTACTCTATGGCTATTTAATATTTCAGTTTCTTTTCCATACTTTATGTATCCATAACCTATTTCAGGTCTAGTTGGATTCATTCCTAAAGTTACGATTGCATTTTTATTATTTTTAATAAATTCATTTGAAACTTCAACTATATTTCTAAATTCATCTTCATCATTTATTAAATGATCAGAAGGTAATACCACCATATTTGCATCTTTATAATATCTTTCAATTACTAGAGCCGATAAGGCTATACATGGTGTTGTATTTCTTCCTTCTGGTTCTACTATTATATTTTTCTCTGGTAATTCAGGTAGTTGCTCTTTTACTAAATCAACATACACCGCCCCAGTACAAATAAATATTCTCTCTATTGGAATAATAGGTTTTATCCTATTTACAGTCATTTGAATCATAGTATTATCACCTATTAAATTTAAAAACTGCTTAGGTTTCTCTTCTGTAGATAGAGGCCAAAATCTAGTCCCTTTCCCCCCAGCCATTATTAAAGCACATAACATCCACTTTATCCCCTCTCTATTTCTTATATAAAACTAATTCTCCTTATAATTGAATGAGTCACCGAACTTAATCTCTCCCAAATAAATCCCTAGTATAAATCTTATCTTCTACATCAAATAATTCCTTAGATAATCTATTAGATACTATAACATCTGAGATTTTTTTAAATTCATCTATATCTTTAACTACTTTAGAATTAAAGAAATCTTCTTCCTTTAATACTGGTTCATAAACAATTACTTCAATTCCTTTGGCTTTTATTCTCTTCATTATTCCTTGAATAGAAGATGCTCTAAAATTATCAGAATCTGTTTTCATTGTTAATCTATATATTCCTACAACTTTTGGATTCTTAGCTAAAATCATATCTGCAATATGATCTTTTCTTGTTCTATTAGAATCTACTATAGCTCCAATTATGTTATTAGGGACATCTTCATAATTTGCTTTTAATTGTTTTGTATCTTTCGGAAGGCAATATCCACCATATCCAAAAGAAGGATTATTATAGTGACTTCCTATTCTTGGATCTAGTGATACCCCATCAATAATTTCCTTAGTATTTAATCCCCTTAATTCTGCATAAGTATCAAGTTCATTAAAATATGCTACCCTAAGTGCTAAGTAAGTATTAGAAAATAACTTTACCGCCTCTGCTTCAGTAGAATTAGTAAATAATACTGAAATGTCCTCTTTTATTGCTCCTTGCTTTAAAAGATTTGCAAA
>JARIDB010000173.1 GCA_029257045.1 Clostridium sp. | reverse complement strand
TATTTAGAAGATGACCTTCCTCATGTAGAAATGTTATATAAATAGGTATATAGGGCAATAAGAGTTTTAACTCTTGTTGTCTTTTATGCTTTATATAAAAATTAATAAATATATAATAGAAAACCTTATCCTAGAATAATTTAAAATAAAACTAATTATTCTAGGATGGAATTAGGTTATTAAAAAAAAATGTTGAAAAATAACCATAAACATTATGATATTTAACAACTTTGTAATAAGTATGAACTAAAATTTAAAATGTAACCTTTATAATATAAAAAGAAGGGGTTGATAAAATTATGAATATAAATTTAACTAAGAAAATATTAAAAAGTATTTCAATAATTTTTGCTTTATGTTTTATTATTATAAATAAAGGTTGTAATGATACTAAAGTATTAGAGGATAACACTAGTATAAAAGAAAATAAAAATAATAGTAAAATATCAATAACAGAAATAGAAGATCCATTTGAAGATAAAAAACAAATTTTTACTGGGGTTTATATAGAAGATGGAAAGGTTTATGGTAATTTAACTACTAGAAAATTAGGGAAAGTTCCAGATAGTGAAATAGATATACCTTATATTATTGATAAAAATGGCAAATTTATTGAAAATAAACTAGATGAAGAATGGCTTGAAGAATATAACAATCTTTCTAAAAATAGTGTTTTCAATTATAATGGATTATATACTATTGGATATAATACAACCCATGAAGAGTTAAAAAAGAGAAGTTACTATGTTGATATAGAAAATAAAAAGAAGTTTTATTTAGAAAATGATATAGAATTTAGAAATAAAATAAAGAAGAACTTAGAAAAAAGTTATAGCGAAATTTATAATTTTGATAAGTTTTATATTGAAGTTATAAAAAATTATATTCCTTTAGTTACAGAGGAGAATTATGTAGAATATAAAGATAGAGGAAATTATATTTTAATTGTAGATAAGGAAAATGATAAAGAGTATCTTTCAGATTTCTTATTAGATATACCTTATTTATTTTATTCTAATAAGGAAAAATCCATTATGGGTATTAATGATTATGGCGAAATATATAAAATAATAATTAAAAATGAAAATATTGAAATAGAAAAAGTGGATGAGCTTTCTTTAGAAGATTATAAGTTAGAAAATTTAACTGGAAAACGATTTACAGAGTTTTATTCAGTAGACAATATAATATACTTTAATGTCAATACTGGATATAACCAAGAAAATAATAAAAATGATTCTAAATCATTAGTTATAGACTTAGAAACTAAAAATTGGAGGTTATTAGAAGAAAACTCAAACCCATATTTCATTAAAAACACAAAATCTGCTTTAAAAATGAAAGAGGATGGAAATTTTGAATTAGTGAAATTAAATAATAATTTGAACCTTGTAAGTCTTGGAACTATTAAGTTTTCCGGAGATAATATTAGCATTAATAGTGCTATAGGAAATAAAGAAGGAAATAAATTATTTATTTCTATTGAACAACAAAGATTTAATGATAAAACTACTGTTTTAGATAAAGTAAACTATTATTATATAAATATTGAGGAGGAATAGGCTATGGAAGGCAAAAAGATTCTAGTAATAGAGGATGAGTACTCAATAAATGATGCTTTATCTTTTTCTCTAAGAAGAGAGGGGTATGAAGTGAGAAGCTCTTATAATGGTAGAGATGGATTAATAAGAGTTAAGGAATTTAAACCAGATTTAATATTACTAGATTTAATGCTTGGAGATATAGATGGATTTGATATTTGCAAAGAAGTTTCAAATGATACCTATGTAATTATGCTTACAGCAAGAGGTGATACAATTGATAGAATTGTAGGGCTTGAGCTTGGAGCTGATGATTATATTGTAAAACCCTTCGAAGTCAAAGAAGTACTAGCAAGAGTAAAGGCTATATTTAGAAGAATAGAAAAAGAACAGACAAAAAGTAAAGATTCGGAGATTATTATAAATAATGATATAAAGATAAACCTTGGACAAAGAATAATAATTAAAGGTGAAGAAAAAATAAACTTAAGAAAAAAGGAATTTGATTTAGTTGCCTTTCTCTTTGAAAATAAAGGCAATATAGTAACAAGGGATAAGTTATTAGAAAGAGTCTGGGGATATGATTATGAAGGAGACACAAGAACTATAGATGTTCATATTAGAAGGATTAGAGAGAAACTAAAAGAAAATAAGGAAAATTCTATAATCGAAACAGTATTCGGTCTTGGATATGTTATGAGGTAATTATGAAAAAATCTATTAGTAATAGACTTCTCTATATATGTGTCTCTACTATTTTAATTATTAACTGTATATTTGTAATATCCTTATCTCTATTTCAAAATGAAAATATTAAAAAAGAAATAGAAAATGAAATAGTTGTATTTAAAGATAATTCGCTTATAATTATTAACAATAATAGTATCTTAGAAGAACCTTTATGGAAGACATTGCATAGTATTTATAAGTTAACAAATAGTTACGTTACTATTACAGATGAAGACAATAAAATAGTTCAATCTATTGGAGAAAGCCTTAATGAAGATAAGATAAATAACATTATTTTAAATAGTAAAGGAAGAAAGTCAATAATAGACTATAAAATTGAAAATAAAAAATATATTATAACTTATAATTATCCGATATATAGTACAAGTGGTTATAAGGGAAATTTAATTCTGCAAAAAGACTATACTTTAAAATATGAAGCTTATAAAAGACTAATAACCTTCATTATTCTCGGACAAATTATTGTAGGGTTAACTATAATAGTAATTCTTATATTTTCTATAAAGAGAATAACAAAACCTATAAGTGAACTAGACAATTCTATGAAAGATTATAGGAATGGTGAAGAAAAGAATGATATGATATCTAATAGTGAAGATGAGATTGGAAGTCTAATTAATTCTTATAAATTAATGAAGGAAAAAATTAAGGAAAATGAACTAAATCAAATTAATTTCTTTAATAATGCTACTCATGAATTAAAGACTCCTATTACCTCAATTTCAGCTTACAGCCAGATATTAAATGATAGCTCCATTAATGATTTAGATGAAGAATTCTTTAATAGGGCTACAAATAGGTTGGTTTTGGAATGTAATAAGATGACGAAGCTTGTAGAAAACATTTTAGATATTTCTAAAGGTGAGTTTTCAGAAAAAAAGGAAGAAGAATTTTCTTTAAAGAACTCTGTTGAGAATGTTTTAAAAGAATATATTGATAAAAATATTAATTTTGAAATGACATTAGATTTGAAGGAAATACAATTTTTAGGACACAAAGGGTCCTTTGAAAATATAGTTAAAAACCTTATTGATAATAGTATTAAATATTCAGAAGATAAAAAGGCGAAAATAACTCTTTATAAAAATAATGATAAAATAATTTTTGAAATTTCAAATAGAATAGAAAAGATACCAGAAGAATTAGAGGAAAAGTTATTAGAACCTTTTGTTAAATTTAATAATTTCCCTAGTTTAGAAGAAGAGGTATCAAGTTCAGGACTTGGACTTTATCTAGCTAAGGGAAGGGCAGAAGAGAACAGTTGGATACTAAATTATTTTATAGACGAGAGTTTCATAAATTTTAGGCTAATTATATAAAGCTATACCACAATTTTAGTTGTGGTATAGCTTTATTTACTTATTAAATATATGTACTATTGAGTATATATAATGACTTTTTAATTTATAGCAAAAGCTAATATATACTTTTATCTTTTCAGAAACCTTCATTAATTATAAACTGTGAATTACTTAAACTGGAGCAAATTGACTGTTATAAAGATTTGCATAGAAACCATCTTTATTTATTAATTCTTCATGATTTCCTTGTTCTATAATTTTTCCTTTATCCATTACTATGATTTTGTCTGCCTCTTTAATAGTAGAAAGTCTATGTGCAACTACAAATGATGTTCTACCTTTCATAAGCTCATCAAAGGCCTTTTGAATATATATTTCTGTACGAGTATCTATACTACTTGTTGCTTCATCTAAAATTAAAATAGGAGGTCTTGATAGCATAACTCTAGCAATACATAATAGTTGTTTTTGACCTTGAGATAATTGAGTTTCTTCAGTAAGTACGGTGTCATATCCATTCTTAAGTTTAATAATAAAGTTATGAGCATGAGACTTTTTAGCAGCTTCAATAATCTCTTCTGAAGAGGCTTTGGGTTTACCATAAGCAATATTTTCTCTAATAGTACCGCTATAAAGCCAAGTTTCTTGCAAAACCATGCCAAAAACCCCTCTTGAGCTTTTTCTAGTTATAGTATCTATGTTTATATTATCAATATATATATTACCAGAGTTTATATTATAAAATCTCATTAATAAGTTTATTAAGGTTGTTTTACCACAACCAGTTGGACCTACTATTGCAATTCTTTCACCTGGATTTACATCTAAGTTAAAATCTTTTATTAAGGACATGTCTTTATCATAAGCGAAGCTTAAATTATCTATAGTAATCTTACCTTTAGTATTTTCAAGTTCAATAGCATTATCACTATCTTTAACTTCATCTTTTGCATCTAGAATATTGAAAACTCTTTCTAAAGATGAAAAAGCTGCTTGAAGTTCTGTAATAACTCCTGAGATTTCATTAAAAGGTTTAGTAAATTGATTAGCATAAGTTAATATAGCGGATAAATTACCTACACTAATTGAGCCTTTAACAACTAAAATTGCCCCAAACACGCCAACTAAAGCATAAACAATACCATTAATAAATCTTGTACAAGGATTTGTTAATGCTGAATAAAACTGTGCCTTTTGACCATATTCATAAAGTCTTTTATTTATTTCATTAAAGACTTTTTCATTTTGTTCTTCATGATTAAAAGCCTTTATAACCTTTTGGTTACTAATCATTTCTTCAACATATCCTGTAAGTTCAGCTCTAACCTCTGTTTGTTTTGTGAACATATTATGGCAAAGTTTTGCCATAAAGGAAGCTGCAAACAATGAAATTGGAGTTACAAAAACTACTACAATAGATAGTTTTACATCTATACTTATCATAAAAACTAAAGTACCTAATATAGTTAATATACCAGTAAATAATTGAGAAAACCCCTGTAGTAGCCCATCAGAAACTGTTTCAACATCATTTATAACTGCATTAATTATTGATCCAGTAGAACTTTTATCTATGTAGTTTAAAGGAAGAGAATTAAGTTTCTCAAAAACTTCCAATCTAAGGTCTTTTATAGTTTTATAAGAAATAATGTTTGTAGTCCTAGTCATTATAAGCTGGAATATAGAAGAAATTATAATAGTTATAACTAAATATAATAATATCGTTATTATACTTTTAAAATCTACACTATTAAAACCAACTATTAAATCTACACCATTACCTACAATAATAGGAATTAATAAAGTTAAAGAAATGCTAATTATTCCGCTTAAAAGTGAAATGATTAAATATTTTTTATAAGGCTTTGTATATTGTATAATTCTTTTAATTAGGTCTAAGTTCATGTTGTTCCTCCTTAAAGACAATTTTGTGAAGAACATATTTCTTGATATATTTCACAGTTCTCTAAAAGATAACTATGACTTCCGATATCCTTAATTTCTCCATTATCCATAACTATTATTTTGTCAGAGTTTTTAATGCTACTTGCTCTTTGGGAGATAGTAATTATTGTTGTATTAGTAACATCTTCTTTAAGAGCTTTTCTAAGCTTTGAATCTGTAACAAAGTCTAAAGCACTTAAGCTATCATCTAATATTAAAATATCTGGTTCCTTAATTAAAGCTCTAGCAATAGTAAGCCTTTGTTTTTGCCCACCAGATAGGTTTTTACCACCTTTAAGAACATTACTATCAAGTCCATCTTCAAAAGAATTAATGAATTCTGAAGACATTGAAATATTAAGAGCTTTTTTAATGTATTCTTCTTTTGGATTTGATTTTCCCCATTCTAGGTTTTCTCTAATAGTTCCACTAAATAATACAGCCTTTTGGGGAACTATCCCTATAAGGTCTCTTAATTCCTTTATAGAAAGTTCTTTAATATTTAAGCCTTTTATTTTTATAATACCTTTTGTAGGATCATAAAATCTTGGTATTAAATTTACTAAGGTAGACTTACCCGAACCAGTGCCGCCTATAATTCCTATATTCTCATTTTTATTTATGATTAAGTCAATATCCTTTAGGGCATATTCATTATTGTCATCATAAGAAAAAGATACATTATCAAATTCAATAATAGGATTAATGTCAGCTTTGGGTAATGGTTTAGCATTGTTATCTTCATTAATAGTACTATCTATATTAAGTATATCTGTAACTCTATTAAAGGAAGTATAACCCTTAGTTAAGATGATTATAAGTTGTGATAAAACAACTAAGGCTAACATAATTTGTGTTATGTAATTTATTAGTGCTATGATTTCCCCTTGAGTTAAAGAACCACTATTAACTCTAATGGCACCAAAATGTAATAAAAGCACAATAGCAAAATTCATAATAATAGAAGTTAGTGGATTTAAAAGAGAAGAAATCTTTAAAACTCCTATTGTCTTATTTACAAATTCTTTATTTGCTTCATCAAATCTTTTAATTTCAGCCTCTTCCTTTGAAAAAGCTTTTACAACTCTAACTCCTTCAACACTTTCTCTGGTAATTAAAGAAATAGTATCAAGCTTTTTTTGAATAACCTTATACATAGGAATAGATTTTTTCATTATTGTTCCAATGACTAAAACTATTAAAGGAATAGTTATTATAAAAATAATGGATAAATGAAAATCTAATGACAAAGCCATTATTGTGGAACCAATTATAATAAAAGGGGATCTAGTTCCTAGTCTAATTAACATAGCAAATCCTGATTGAACAAGATTAATATCATTAGTAAGTCTTGTAATTAGTGTAGGAGTACCTATATTGTCAAGTTCTTTATGGGATAAAGAATTTATATGCTTAAATAAACTACCCCTAAGATTAGTTCCAATTCCTTGAGATGCAAGGGAGGCATAGTATTGACAAACTAATGCAAAAGCTAAGCCTATACCACCTAATAATATAAGTACACCACCCATTTTAAAAATATAAGGTATATCCTTATTATAAATTCCTCTATCAATTATTTTAGCCATAACAATTGGAATAAACAGTTCTAATATAGCTTCAATTAGCTTAAAAAAAGGACCTAAAATAAATTCCTTTTTAAAAGGGTTCATATAGTAGAGTAACTTTTTCAAAATATCACTCCTTTTCAAAATATATAATCTATTAATAGTATTATACACAAAAGTTAATAAATCAATTTTTTTTATAAACTAAGAAGTAAAAATCAATTTGATGAGAAAATAGAAAAATGATAAAATATATTAAACTAATCAAAAGAAAGGAAAACTTATATAAATGAATTTTGATAAACTAAAGATAATCATATTAATATTATTATTTTTTATTATAATTATATTAATAAAAAGAAAAAAGAAATATAAGCTAAATAAAGGGGAAGAAGAAGTTATAGAGGTGTTAAGTGAAATAAAGGGATATAAATTACTTAACAATATAATGATAAGAAGAGGAGCGAAAACAAGTCAAATAGATCATATTTTAATTGGCAAAAAAGGAGTCTTTGTAATAGAAACTAAAGATTATAGTGGAATTATTCTAGGTGGAGATTATGATACTAATTGGACTCAAATCCTTATGGGTCATAATAATAATTTCTATAATCCAATTAGGCAAAATTATGGACATGTTAAAGCTTTAGAAGAAATAATAAATATTAATGAAATATTTATTCCTCTTATTGTATTTACTAATAAGTCTAATATTAAAAACTTAGATACAGTAAACAATGTAATTCAAATAAAGAAACTAAGAAAATTTATAAAAAAATATAAATCTAATTATAAATTAAGTAAAAAAGATATAGATGGTTTATATAATAAAATAAAAAATAAAAATATAAATAGTAACAAAGAGTATAAAAATCATATAAAAAGAGTTAACAAACATATAAAGGATAAAAATTGATTTATATATATTAAGTATAATAATATAAATAACTAATTTATTTGCCTAATATAGTATATCTATTTATTTTATAAGGGTAGTTTGCTATAATAATGTATATTACGTTAATTATGGAGGATGAGATATGTCTATAAATAAAGAAAATAAAAATTTGAAATATTACATAGAGACCTGGGGATGTCAAATGAATGAAGAGGACTCAGAAAAGTTATCTGGTATGTTACTTTCTATTGGATACAATAGAACTGAAGATATTAAGGAAGCTGGTATTATAATCTATAATACTTGCTGTGTAAGAGAAAATGCTGAAAATAAGGTTTTTGGTAACTTGGGTGAGCTTAAGCATTTAAAGAAGGAAAATCCAAATTTAATTATTGCTGTTTGTGGTTGTATGATGCAGCAAAAGGGAATGGCAGATAAGATATTAAAGAAATTCCCTCATGTTAATATTATATTTGGAACTCATAATGCTTATAAGTTCCCAGAGTATTTAAATAGAGTACTAACTGATGGAGTTCAAGTAAAAGAAATATTAGATAAGGAAAATGATATTGTTGAAGGGGTTCCAATTGATAGAAAAAGTGATGCGAAAGCTTTCGTTACTATAATGTATGGTTGCAATAACTTTTGTACATACTGTGTAGTGCCATATGTAAGAGGTAGAGAAAGAAGTAGAAAACCTGAAGATATAATTAAAGAAATAAAAGATTTAGTTTCTAAAGGGTATAAAGAAGTAACTCTACTTGGCCAAAATGTAAATTCTTATGGAAAAGGCTTAGAAGAGGAAATAGACTTTGCAAAACTACTTAGATTAATAAATGAAATTGAAGGATTAGAAAGAGTAAGGTTTATGACATCTCATCCTAAGGACTTAAATAAAGATGTTATAATGGCTATAAAAGAATGTGATAAACTGTGTGAACAAATTCATCTTCCAGTTCAAAGTGGATCTGATATAATCTTAAAGAAAATGAATAGGCATTATACAAAGGAATATTATTTAGATTTAGTTAAAATGATAAGGGAAGAAATTCCAGGAGTTTCGTTAACCACAGATATTATTGTAGGTTTCCCTGGAGAGACAGAAGAAGATTTCCTTGATACATTAGATTTAGTTAATAAAATAGGATATGATTCAGCCTTTACTTATATATATTCTAGGAGAAATAATACTCCAGCAGATATTATGTTAAATCAAGTAGAT